>CBFDDY010000019.1:0-15477 GCA_965603705.1 uncultured bacterium
GGGCAAATTTTTCCCTGGCGGAAAGAATGATCCCGTCAATTTTTTGGTCATCATAGTCAGGATTGAAGTGAGAAAGGAAAAGGCTTTTTACACCAGCTGCGGCGGCCAGTTCAGTTCCTGCCAGCCAAGTGCTGTGCCCCCATCCTTTTTTATCTAAATAGTCCTCTGGAGTAAAGGTTGCGTCATATACTAAGATGTCTGCATCCCTGCAGAAAGCAGCCAATTCTTTATCTACACCTTTTTCAGGATGTTCGGTATCAGTGGAAAATACCAGAGTTTTCCCTGCAAATTGAAACCTATAAGCAAGACAACCTTGGGGATGGTGAAGTGGAAAAGAATCAATTTCGACCCTACCAATCCTGAAAGTCTCAGGCGGTACCGTACGAATTATTTTTTGAGAAGGAGTATCTTGAAAATCTATGGGAAAATATTTTTCCGCCATAAGGCCGCTTAAATACTTCTTTGTCTCCTTAAGCGGCAAAGAGGAATAAAATGTTATCGTGGTTTCCGGTGAATATAATAGCGGGAAAAAGGGTAGGCCCATAATATGATCCAGGTGAAAATGGGTTAAAAGCAGATGGATATCACGCGGCTTACCTTTTTCTTCATTTTCAAGCTGCCTGCCCATCTCTATTATCCCGGTCCCAGCATCGATTACAATCCTTTCCTTTTGAGGGATACGTAAAGATGAACACATAGTGTTACCGCAATATTTATTTTTTTTGGGGTCTGAAACAGGAGCCGTTCCTCTTGATCCCCAGGAAATAAAGGGGAACTGTCCTTTTGTTGTATCTTTACTCATTTAACCTTTAAATCCACAACTCCATCCCAATCATCAGGCGGAGGGGATTTCTCCAGTTTTCTACACCGTTCAATATATACTTTTGCCAATTTATCATCTTTAAGTTTATTAAACAAGGTCACAGCTTCTTCCCACTTACACGCCCTGTAAAATCCCAGCCCCCTTTGAAATACATCGATCGACTTATGCTCTTCTTCTGAAAGATATTTCAGCTCATCCAAAATTTCATAAACGCGGACCGGATTTTTTTTACCTACTACCCGGATGAGGTCGACTTCTCTGGTTGCAATAACATCTTTGACTTGTTTGTAAGTAGTTTCTCCGACAAGAATACTTATGCCATATTGTTTACAAGCTCCCTCCAACCGTGAGGCCAGATTTATAGTATCGCCAATGGCAGTATAATCAAACCGCCGCTGCGAACCCATATTTCCTACTACAGCCGGCCCTGAATTTACACCTATCCGGGCAGAGATCATATGCCCAAAGCGCTTCTGAAAATTGGGCTTTAATTTAGCCAATCTTTTCTGACAATCAAGGGCCGCCCGGCAGGCTCGCACAGCGTGGTCGGGAAAGTCCAGGGGAGCATTCCAAAACGAGATGATGGCATCACCCTCATATTTATCCAGAGTACCGCCCGATTCAAGAATGATATCGGTCATATCAGATAGATATTCATTGAGAAGATGCACCAACTCTTCAGGCGAAAGGCCTTCGGATAAAGATGTAAAACCGGCAATATCAGAAAAGAAAGATGTAATTTCCCGCTTCTCCCCACCCAGTTTAAGAAGAGAAGGGTCTTCTAAAACTCTCTCTATAACATGGGGGCTGAGGTAATGATGAAAAACTTTTTTGACAAAACGGCGCTGCTTGCCCTCAATATTATAATTGAGCATCACTGCCGCAGTAAAACTTAATAGTACAGTAAATTCGGGAATTACAAATTCAAACCAGTATCCAGATAAAAAAGCCGCCCAGGAAATAACTGCCGGAATAGCAATGCATAACAAGGCAAATAAAACTACCAGCCAGATCCTTTGAATAATGGTAATCCCAAAGCCTGTAAGCAATGAAATAAGGGCTAGTATAAGGATAAACACAGCATCAGAGGGAAATCTTATGCAATCATTATTTATAAGATTATCAATAGCAGTCGCTTGAATCTCAGTCCCGGGATAGACTGAGGAAAATGGGGTTGGTTTGAGGTCAAGAATACCAGCGGCGCTGCCTCCTACAAGTACTATCTTATTATTAAAAGTATCCAGCGGGATCTGAGGCTGCTTCCCTGCCTCCATAAGGGCAAAGGAATTTATTACAGCAGCAGCAGAATAAGTAGTATAAGTTCCTGAAGGACCGTGAAAGCGAATAACCATCCTGCCGGAATCATCCATCGGGGCAGGAGCATCCTTATGCCTGCCTAAAAATCCGGCCACAGCTAAAGAAAGCGCCGGATAAATATCCTCTCCCAGCGAAAAATAGAGAGGAAGGCGGCGGTAGATCCCATCTTTATCCGGTCTGACCTGGACATTTCCTACACCCCGGCAGGCATTTAATAAACTTTCTATAGGTAGGGTGACCGACTTCATCGCCAAAACATCATCTAAAGATGACTCCCTGCCTGACAAGGAAAACCTTTTCATCCTGGATATTTGGCTTGGGGGAGTTTCTTTTTCCTCCTTACTCAGGAACATCGGCAGGAAAATATTGCCGGCCTCAGCTATGGCCTCGGTAAACATACGGTCGTCATCTACTCCATAGACCGAGCTTTCAGAAAAAATAAAATCAAAAAAAACAGCCCGGGCCCCGCCCTGCCGGCAGAATTTTATCAACGGAATATACATCTGCCGCCACCAGGGCCATGAAATACCCTGCTCCGCGTATAAGTCCAGGCTGTTCTGATCGATTAAGATAAGAATGATCTCGCTGTCAGCCTGGGAATAGTTGGAAAAAAGCTGCATGCGCCAGTCCCAGGTTTTCCATTCCATAACCCGGAAAGCTTTAAAGTAGAATAAACCCAGACCAATGGCAAAAACAGAAATGCCTACCAGCAAGCCACGCATACTCTTTTTATTCATTATAGTATTGAAAAATTAAAGGAACGGTCCCCATTCAGTTTCTATTTCAACATACGTATTTCTTGGCTGAAGCGGGCAGTTCGGACTTTCTGGATCAACGGGATCGAGTTAAGATTTCCGAGCTCTTTTTCAGCTCGCTTTAACCTGTCCTGCGGGGACGGATGAGTCTTATACCAACCTTTATCAGAGCCTTTACCTGCTTCATCGCTCATAATCTTCAGGAAATCCAGAAGACCTCCGGGAGCATACCCGGTTTTTGCCGCAAACCTGATTCCCAGCCTGTCTGCTTCATATTCGTATTTCCGGTCATATCCCCGTTCGATCAATTTTTCAGCGATATCACCCAGTACATTTTCGAAGACCTCGGTCAACTGAGACAATTCCTGCGGCCCGTATTTTTTTCCGACCTCTTGCCCAATAACCTTAAAAGCATCGATCAGCCGGGATTTTTTAATTGACTGAAGCCCATGTTTGGCACTGACATGCCCGACCTCATGCGCAAGAATACAGCCTAACATCTCCTCATTTTTACATCTTTTTAAAAGCCCTTTAGTGACAAAAACAAATCCCCCCGGGGCAGCTAAAGCATTGACCTCACTGGAGTCCAGGATGAGAAAATGGTAGCCAGCAAATGTCTCTGGACGGTCACTGTAAACAGTGACAGCATTCCCTACCTGATTGACATATGCAGTAAGCTTACTGTTCTGATATACTTTATACTTAGAAAGAATGAGGGCAGCAACCGCTCTCCCGATATAATACTCTTCCTCTTCCGTTATCTCTGAAAAACTCTTACGTAGAGCTTTTGCAGTCTTTACAATCGCATCTGCATCAGACTGAGTGATTTTTAGGGAGCCCAACTTTTCCTGAATTGCAGCACAGCCGGCAAATAATAAGGCAGCCACTGTAAAACTTATTACCCATTTTAGATATTTTCCTGCTCTCATTGTCCTACTCCGAATTCTCCAAGTTTTCCTTTTTCCAGAAAGCTCTTCAGCTTCTTAGGCGTCACTTTCAACTTAAGCATCCTATCCACAACAACAAAACTTACGGCAGGATTGTTCGCCTTGTATTTTTCTTCGACCTGCTTATTAAATCCTTTGCCGGCAAGGGCTACTTCTTCTGCAGAGGCTTGGGATTTCACCTGCTTATTCACTGCTAAAAGCGAAAACTTTTTTTCCTGAACCGCACTAGAATGAAGCCATCCTTCCTGCCCTTTTTGAGTCCTTACTTTGTACCACCCCTGCTGCTCACCGATTTTTTCTACCTGTTCCCCGTTGCTAAGAACAGCTACCGTATCAGAATAAAAAATCGGTTCTTTTTTCAGGCTTGTAGTTTTGACCTTTATAATCAGGCTCTCAGCTAGGATTATTCCGACAAAAACCACAAGCACTCCCAATAGGAGTAGTTTTAGAAGTATTTTTTTTTTCATCGACACCTCCAAAAAAAAATATTGTTAAATTGCTTCATTGTTAAAAATCTGTAAATAGAAAATAGTAAATGGTAAATAGAAAAACCAAAAAATTAACTCTCCTTTTTCTGAATTTTTTTCGAAATTGCCTCCAGCTTTTGCTGAAGCGAGCAGTTTCTATTTACCGGTTTATTGTTATTAATAGCAATATGAAGTGCTTTATAGGAACCGACTATACAACACAATTTCTTGGCCCGGGACAGGGCTGTATAAAACAAATTCCGCTGCAGCATAATATAATGCTGTGTCATCAAAGGAAATACTACTGCCTGGTACTCACTTCCCTGGGCTTTATGTACAGAGATCGCATATGCCAATACCAATTCATTTATCTCTTCCCGCACATAGTCGACTTTTCTTCCATCAAAATTAACAGCAATCCTGTATGCTTGCTTATTGATATCCGTAACCTTCCCGATATCACCATTGAAAATTCCTTTATCATAATTGTTTCTGATCTGCATAACTTTATCTCCGATCCTGATATCCCGATTACCGAACTTCAGCCCATCCTGCCTGGGATTAAGCATCTCTTGAAGTTTTCTATTAAGATTATCCACTCCTACCAGGCCTCTGTACATAGGGCTGATGACCTGGATCTCGGAGGATATAGGATCAAGCTTAAGTTTATTGGGAATCCGGTTTGAACAAAGCTGGATAATTATCTGGAGGGCTTTTTGCTCATCTTCATGATACAGGAAATAAAAATCAGAGTTACTGTCACCTTTATCCGGCTTAATGATCTTGTCACCCCTATTGATGCGGTGGGCATTGGTGACTATGAGGCTATCTTTTTTCTGGCGGAATATTTTATCTAGAGTAACTACATCAACTTTGCCCGATGCAATAATATCACGCAGAAGCGTTCCCGGACCTACGGAAGGAAGCTGATCTTTATCTCCTACTAGGATAAGACTCATCTCTCTTGGGACTGCTTTGAGAAGGTAATACATAAGCGGCAAGTCTACCATGGAAAACTCATCAATGAGCAGCACATCTCCTTGGAGCGGATGCTGTTCATTGCGGCGAAATCCTGATAATTTGGGTATATACTCAAGGGTTCGGTGTAATGTTCTGGCCTCTTTTCCGGTTGCTTCATGCAACCTTTTAGCCGCCCGTCCAGTAGGTGCAGCTAACAGTATTTCCCTGCCCCTCTCATGAAAAATGTCTACTACCGCCTTAACAATAGTTGTCTTCCCTGTGCCAGGCCCCCCGGTGATGACAAGGAGATTTTTAAGCAGGCATTCTCGAATTGCCTGTTTTTGTTGGGAGGAAAAGCGGATATGGGAATCTTTTTGTATTGCTATTAAAGCTTTTTCCAGATCAAATTCAGGCGCAATTTTCGGGAAAGAAATTATTTCCCCAATCGACTTTGCCACCTCTTCCTCAGCATGGTAGAAAAACGGCAAATATACAGCTTGGCCTTTTTCTATTTTTTTGACAATAACATTTTTTTTCTTGATAAGCACTTCAAGCGCTGCTCTGAATTGATCAGCATTAAGTTCCAGCTCTTCTCGGCAAGTCTTTTCAAGGTCTTTCGAGAGAGAAAAAACATGCCCCTGTTCTGTATCTTTTTCCATAAGATAACAAATAAACGCCCTAGCTCTTTCCGGAGAAGTTTCGCTCATCCCCAATTTTAAAGCCATTTGATCAGCAGTTCTAAAACCGATTCCCCAGATATCATGACATACCTGATAGGGATTGGACTTGAGTATAAGAAAGGATTTCTGCCCGTACTGTTTATAAATTTTTGTAGCCAAAGTAGTAGATACATTGTGTTCCTGGAGAAATATTATCAACTCCCGGATATCCTTATGCTCTGCCCAGGATTTTTTTATTTCCCTAAGTTTTGCCTTACCAATCCCCTCTACTGCTGTTAATTCATCAGGTTTTTGAGATAGAATTTCCATTATTTGCAGCCCGAATTTCCGGATTATCCGTTTTGCAAGTACAGGCCCGATTCCGTGAATCATGCCGGATGATAAAAATTTTTCGACTCCTTTCTCCGAAGAGGGCATGACAGGCATAAAACTTTCCACCTGGAATTGCTGCCCGAATCTGGGATTGATCTCCCATTTTCCTTTTACTTTAAGCATCTCCCCTGGAGAGAGAGGAGGAAAATTTCCAATAATAGTAAGGCTTTTTCCATCCTCTAACGAGAATCTGCATACAGTATATCCAGTATCCGGACTATAAAAAACGACAGATTCGATTGTTCCGGTTAGATATTCCCTTACTGCCAAATTTTTCACTTTGAAATTATATTATGCAATAAAACTCCTCTGGTCAATAAAAATTGGAAAGGAAAATCCGTGAAATGTGAGGAAAAGGAAGTAAATGTAAAATAGAGAGGGGAAGAATCATGTCCAAGATATAGGGACATCATACTTAATTAATTCAGAAGTCACTCACATATTCAGAATTAAGTATGATGTCCCTATATCTTTAATTCAGAATTAAGTATGATGTCCCTATATCTTGCATATATATAGCATTAAATAAATTATAAAATATTAAGATGGAGGTATAAAACATGAATGATAAAAAATGGGTATTAAATGAGAGAAAGAAAAGTCCAGAAAAATATCTTGGATACATTAGGGTGATTTTATTAACTATCTTAATATTAGTTGCAGGAAGCCCTGCCTGTAGAAGAGCAAAAAAAGAAGCCAATATTGGGGAAAAAGCACATTTACTGGGATATACAGAGGCTTCTTCAGCTAAACAACTGGAAATGGAACAAAAAATAATAGGAATGCCTTCGGCTGAGCGAATGACTGCCAATCATCATGCTATGACTTCACAGCCTCATCATGCTGGAACAGAAGCTAATTTTGATACTGCAGAGCATTATGCCGAAAGGTTGAGAGAATTCGGCTTTGATGAAGTAATCATGAATCATTACGAAGTACTTCTACCGCGCCCGATCACATGTGATATTTCCTTGGTAGCTCCCGAGTATTACAAGTTGAAATTAATAGAGCCACCAATCTCTGAAGATCCAGATTCAGATCAAGAAGGAATCCTCCATCCATTCAATGCTTATTCGCCAGATGGAGATGTTACAGCAGAAGTTATTTATGTTAACTACGGAATACCTGCAGATTACAAAGTTCTTGACTCATTGGGTGTTTCAGTTGAAGGCAAAATTGTGATTGCCAGGTATGGCCGAAGCTGGCGAGGTATAAAACCAACATTAGCGGCTAAAAATGGTGCAGTTGGCTGTTTAATCTATTCTGATCCAGCTGATGACGGCTTCGTAAAAGGAAATGTCATTCCTAAAGGAAAATGGCGACCGAAATACGGAGTTCAATTAGGTTCAGTGGGACAAGAAACAATTGAAGGCGGATATCCCGGAGATCCACAAACACCGATGTGGGCTTCTAAAAAAGGAGCTAAACGTATCTCCCTGGATGAATTAAAGACAATCCAAAAAATCCCTGTGCATCCGATTTCCTACGGCGATGCTTTACCGATTCTAAACAATTTAAGAGGTAAAGCTGTGCCAGATGACTGGCAGGGAGGATTGGATATCCAATACCATATTGGCCCTGGACCTGCATGTGTGCATATGAAACTAAAATATGATTGGTCAGTTCATCCAATTGTTAATGTAATTGGTATATTACGAGGCAAAGATGAACCGGAAAAGATTGTAATGGCCGGTGGACATAGGGATGCCTGGGTATTTGGCGGCCGTGATCCTATAAGCGGTGCTGTTTCACTTCTTGAAAGCGCGCGCATAATCGGTGATCTTGCAAGTAAAGGAAACAGACCAAAGCGTTCAATTGCCATTGCAAGCTGGGATGCAGAAGAATATGGTTTGATCGGATCTACAGAGTATGGCGAAGAATTTCGAGACGAATTGCAGGGCAATATGGTTGTTTATTTAAACAGGGAAAGCTATACAGCAGGCAATTTTAGTGCCTCTGGAGTTCACTCTCTGCAGTTTTTTGTAAACCAAATCACTGAAGCTGTTCAGATGCCAGGTTCTGAAGATACAATTTATGAGGCCTGGATTCGAGGAGCCAGTGAAGATAGAATCATTGATTACAGTGGCAGAAAACATGTTCGTATCGAATCACTGGGTGGTGCTAGCGATTATAGTGTTTTTCTTCACCATCTAGGTATTCCTTCCATAGAGTTTGGTTTTTCATCTGGAAACGGTATTTATCATTCACGCTATGACAGCCATTGGTTTTATACTACTTTTGGTGATCCAGGCTTTGAATATGGCATGAAACAATCTGAGTTGGTGGCAATTTTTTTACTGCGTTTAGCTCAAGCAGATGTTCTTCCCTTTGATTATGCATGCACGGCTGAGGTAATTGACCATAATCTTGACGACCTTGAAAAGGAGTTGAATAGAATAAGCCTTGCAGGAGAAGTAGACTTGTCTAAAGTTAGAAACGCTAATACTCAACTTAAGGAAACAGCAAACGAGCTGAATGGAGAAATTAATCGTGTTACTTCAATGGATATAAGCAAAACACAGAAGTATCAGGATAAAATAAGAGAATTGAATGCTTTGATTCTGGAGGTAGAATTGGACTTCATTTCTCCTGAAGGTCTGCCGGGACGTAAGTGGCACCGAAATCAAATCTATGCACCTGGATCTTATACAGGTTATTCAGCAAAAATCCTACCAGGTGTACGAGAAGCAATCGAGAAAAAAAATATCGAAGAAGCAAAAGAGACAGCACTAGTTTTGGAAAAATGCTTAAACCAGGCAAGGCTTACATTAAGGAAAGCAGTACTTACAGCAGGTTCTATAAAATAGCTACTTTTTATCTTACCCGATTTCTTTGCATTTACTATCTACTTTATCCTGCCCTCCAAGAAAAGCCATATAATACCGATTAACCCAGCCGTTATACCTGGATGATTTTTTTCAATCATCGATGATTGTTAGAACAACATCCGTTCCTGTAAGAAGAACATCCAAATCCATCATTGAAAAATTGGGAGGAGTGAATTATTTTTATGAGACCTCTATTTCTTGTGGATCTTGTGGATTTTTTAATTGACTGGATTTGTTCTTTATTTGTATTATATTTGATGGAGTTACGCAGAGATAGGAAATTTAACAAAATTGAGGAGAAATCACATCAACATAAAAACCAAATTCCTATCATAAAAAATTTTATACATTGTTTTTGCTTTTACTATTCAGGGAGGAAAAATGAAAAAATATGTTATATCTATTTTACTATTAACCCTGATTCTACCTTTCTCAGGATTTAGTAAGGATAAAAAAAGTGAGCCAAAGTCTAGTATGAACTCCGGCACCTTTGCCGGCTTAAAGTTCAGGGCGCTGGGCCCTGCCCTCATGTCAGGAAGGATCAGTGATATCGCTATCCATCCCAAAAACAGGAGCATATGGTACATCGCCGTAGGTTCGGGAGGTGTGTGGAAAACAGTTAATGGAGGGATCACATGGAACCCAATATTCGACGCACAAAGCTCTTATTCAATCGGCTGTGTTTGCATTGATCCGAATAATCCCGATATCATCTGGGTTGGAACCGGCGAAAACGTAAGCGGCCGGCATGTCGGATTCGGCGATGGTGTATATAGAAGCCGTAACAGTGGGCGCACCTGGGAGAACATGGGGCTGAAAAAGTCCGAACATATAGCAAAGATCGTCATTGATCCCTGTGATTCAGATTCGGTTTATGTGGCAGCAGAAGGCCCGCTCTGGTCGTCCGGTGGCGAACGCGGGGTTTATAAAAGCATAAACGGTGGGAAAAACTGGCAGCATTCCTTGGAGATCAGCCCTGATACCGGAGTGACTGATATCGTTTTGGACCCGGAAAATCCGAATGTGCTGTATGCAGCTGCTTATCAGCGGCGCAGAAGCGTGGCAGCATTTTTAGCGGGCGGGCCGGAATCCGGTATTTATAAAACCGAAAACAAAGGTAAGGAATGGCGCCAGCTGACTGTGGGTCTGCCTAGGGGAGATATGGGCCGGATCGGACTGGCTATATCCCCGATCGAATCAAATGTGGTTTATGCAACCATCGAGGCCAAAGCAACAGAAAAAGGCTTTTACCGCTCTGAAAACAGAGGTGAAAGCTGGAAAAAACGCAGTTCTTATACCAGCGGTGGGACCGGACCCCATTATTATCAGGAGATCTATGCCGATCCCTCTAAATTCGACCGAGTGTACCAGATGGATGTCTGGATACATGTTACAGAGAATGGGGGCAAGACTTTTGAATCGGTGGGAGAAGTCACCAAACACTCGGACAACCATGCTCTGGCTTTTGATCTTTCCGATCCTGACTATCTGTTGGCCGGCTCTGACGGCGGCCTGTATGAAAGCCGCGACCGGGGAAAGACCTGGCGTTATTTCGCCAATCTTCCCCTAACCCAATTTTATAAGATGGCATTGGATAATGCCGAACCTTTTTATAATATCCACGGTGGCACCCAGGACAATTCCAGTCAGATAGGTCCGTCACGAAATATCAGTGTTAATGGTATTTTTAATAGTGACTGGTTTATCACCACGGGAGCGGATGGTTATGCCTGCGCCATTGATCCTGTCGATCCGGATATTATCTATGCTGAGTGGCAGAACGGGAGTCTCAGTCGTTTTGATAAAAAGAGCCGGGAAATGGTGGATATAAAACCTCAGCCTGAAAAGGGAGATTCTCCTAACCGGTGGAATTGGGATGCGCCGGTGATCATCAGCCCGCATTCTCACACCCGCCTATATTTCGCGGCCCAGCACGTCTACCGGAGCGATAACCGGGGGGATTCCTGGACCCGGATCAGCCAGGACCTTACACGAAAGATTTTTCGCTATGAGCAGAAGATCATGGGCCGGACCCATAGCATTGATTCTTTGTGGGATCATGGAGCCATGTCGGTTTACAGTACCATCACATCGCTTTCAGAATCGCCCCTGCAGGAAGGCCTGATATATGTCGGAACTGATGATGGTTTGATCCAGGTTACCGAAGACGGGGGCAAGACCTGGCGCAAGATCAGTAAAATAGCAGGCGTGCCGGAGTTTTGTTTTATCAATGATATCTGCGCCGGCAGGCATGATAAAAACACGGTATTTGCCGCCTTGGATAATCATAAGACAGGAGACTTCAAGCCTTATTTTTTAAAGAGCAATGACCGGGGCCGGACCTGGAAATCCCTAACCAGCGACCTGCCTGAGCGCACTATAGTCTGGGCCATAACCCAAGACCACAAACTGCCTGGTCTGTTGTTTATCGGGACAGAGTTCGGCATATACTTTACCCGGGACGGGGGAGGGCATTGGATCAAGCTCAGCGGCGGCGTGCCGCCAATCCCCTTTCGCGATCTTGAGATCCAGGAAAGAGAAAATGATTTGGTCGGAGCATCTTTTGGACGCGGCTTTTTTGTCCTGGATGATTATTCCTCTCTCCGGCATGTTGATGAAGATGCCCTGAATGTTGATGCCCGGTTGTTTCCGGTTAAAAAAGCGTTAATGTATGTCCAGTCAACGCCCTTGAGTTTGCGTGGAAAAGCATTTCTGGGTGACAGTATTTTTCTGGCGCCCAATCCTCCCTTTGGGGCGGTTATTACTTACTATTTAAAGGATTCATTAAAAACTGCGGTGGAACATAGGCGCACCGAAGAGGCGATGCTGAAAAAAGCCGGAAAGGATGTCTCTTTTCCGGGTTGGGACCGTCTGCGACAGGAAGAACAAGAGGAAAAACCAGCGATTATTCTTACTATTAAAGACAGCAACGGTCAGGTCGTACGGCGGATCTCAGGCCCGATCACCAAGGGGATACACCGGGTGGCATGGGATCTACGATTTCCTGCTCTGGATCCGACAGAGCTCACTCCGCCGGCCTTTGAGCCCTGGGGAGGCCCATCTGTAGGGCCAATGGTAGTGCCAGGTACTTTTACAGTTTTTTTGGCGAAATGTGTGGGGGGCGTTCTGGAAGCATTGGGAGAAAGCCAATCGTTTACCATCGAATCACTGGGACTGGCATCCTTACCGGCTCCTGACCGACAGGAATTGTTGGCGTTTCAAAAAAAAGCTGGAGAGATGCAGCGCGCCATGATGGGTGCAGGTTCGGCTGGAAGGGAGGCGCTGAAGCGGCTGCAGTATATCAAGAAGGCTCTTAGGGATACACCGGTCACGGATTCCTCGTTGGCAATGTCCGCAAGAAATCTGGAAAAACGTCTACAGGACCTGCAAGCCCTCTTATACGGAGATCGGACTGTTGGACGTCGGTCTGAACCCACTTCGCCTTCTCTTATCTATCGGGTGAGTGCCCAGCTGTCCTCGACTTGTGCTGTTACGGAGACAAACCGACGCAACTATGAAATCGCAGCCGATGAGCTTGAAGGGCTGCTTGATAAGCTGCGGCAGACGATTGATGTTGATTTGCGACAGCTCGAAGACAAACTTGAATCAGCCGGTGCACCTTGGACTCCGGGGCGCAAAGTTCCCAAATGGAAGAAATAATTCAGGGGACATCATCAGTGCTGCCCGGGAGTTGAGTTTTAACAATGAGGCAATGAAACAATATACAATTTGCATTTTACTTTACATTGTGTATATTGACATTTCTTATGATTAATTAAAGCAATGAAGTTTTTAAAGGTCCTAATCAACTCTCTCATAAGCGGCATTTTTTTTGGCTTTCTGATTGCTCTTCTGGTTCTTGATCTTAACATCAACCTTACTTTTAATCTCTCCTTCTTCATCCAGCTTGCCCTTTTTATTGCAATGGGTTACGGCCTGCTCATCACTTTTTCATCAATCCTCATTTTTTTCTTCATCCAATACTTCTCCAGTAAAAAAATTAATATCGCCATTGTTTCGCCCGCTTTTCTCATTATTAGCTTCACTATTCTGACTCTCCTATTTCTCGTTATCTTTCGGGGAAATTATCAGCTCTTTTTTTCCTTTTTTATTCCGGAAACAATTAATCTGCTAAAAACCCAGTTTATCACCCTTATTTTCTTATCTGCCCTGGGAATTTTAGCAGGTATAGGATATTTCAAATACAAAAAAAAAATACTATTTGCTCTGCTTTATTTCTGCCTTTTCGCAGCAGCAATAACATATGCAGTTATCCAGAGAGCAAACTTTCCATTACCTAAAACATTAGACAAGATCGCAAGTCTTGAAACAAAAGAAATAGACAAAAAAGTCACCATAATCGGGTTGGAAGGATTAAGCTTAGATTTTATCATCCCCCTGACTTCGGAAGAAAAACTTCCGAATTTTTCCTGGCTCATGGAAGAAGGAAGTTGGGGGAAACTAAAAAGCATAACTCCTAATGAACCTTTGATCCTCAACTGCTCATTTAATACCGGAAAACTTCCCGCCAAACACAGAAAGTTATCTTGGAACGAATACACTATACTAGATCTCAAACAACGAATCCAGGTAACCCCACGCTATATTTTCTTCCGGCAATTGACCCGAATCGGTCTCCTAAAATCATCAGATATCACACCAAAATCATTCTCCAACAGCATTTGGGATATATTCGATGCTAAAAAAACACCCTCTCTCCGGATGGACAGACCATATCGAAAATTGCATACAAAAACAACAGAAGAAGCTGAATCCAAATTCAATCATTTTTTCAAAGACCTCCGTTTTGAAACTCATTATATTTTCAGCCTGGCTAAAAAGGCCTTCTGTCTGGATGTCCAATATGAGACAGAAGCTATGTTACTAAAAGAGCAAAAACAACCACGCCTTTTCTTTTTTCTGCTTCCAGGCCTAAATGTTGCAGAGACATATTTCTATAAATATGCTTTCCCTGAACTTTTCGGCGAAGTAAACCAGGAAGATATTATCAAATTCAAATCTGTTATCGAAAGATATTACCAATATTATGATGAGGTTATCGGTAGATACCTTGCCACTAAAAAAGACGATGAACTTCTTATAATATTTTCTCCTTATGGAACCGATGCTCTCCCCCTCTGGAAAAGATATCTTGAGTGGATATTAGGGAATTCCGAAGTATCCGCCTATCATGAAAATGCTCCCGATGGTGTCGTTTTTTTTATCGGCAAAGACATCACCAAAAAAAAATATATCGAAGATATGAAACTTATTGATATCGCTCCCACCCTGCTTCACTACTTGGGTTTACCAGTGGGAAAAGATATCGATGGAATTGTTAACAGCTCAATTTTTTCCGAGGAATTTAAAAATGAACCGATCCTATACATTTCTTCCTATGAGGAACACAAGATAAAATTACCAAATTGAGGTGTTTCTTCTATGTCTGACCCACGGACGGGGGGAGTTACGCAGAAGCCGAAAAAAGAGTTCGAGGAATGGCGTTAAAAATCTGAACGAGCACAAGCTACATCATAATTTCATCTTTTATGAATAGTTCAGGCTAATGAATCACCTGCAGCATACGTTTCCAGCGTGCTTCCGGGATGAAGCGAACAAGTTTAGCCAATTGGTCACGAAGACTGGTTTTTAGGTAAGCATTTTTTTCAGCTTCATAAGAAAAATATATTACCCAGGGCCTTCCCTTTATATAATTTAGAGGGAGAAATTCCCAATAACGGCTGTCATAACTATCATCCCGATTATCTCCCATCACAAAACAATGCCCGGAAGGGACTACAACCGGCCCAAAATTATCACGGATATAATCGTCATAACGATAATAATCATTTTTAGTATATACCTGGATGTCATTATGTATTTTAAAATCCTCAGTAATTGGATTGTCATTTATCCAGACTTGCTTCTCTTTAATCTCTACCTTGTCCCCCTCAAGTGCTATCACACGTTTGACAAAATCCTTTGTCATGTCCTTGGGGTACTTAAACACAACTATATCATTTTTTTTTATTTTCTTGGCAGGAAGAATTTTCCTTTCCAAAGGGAAAGGGGAGTGGCTGTAGGCAAACTTGTTAACTAAGAGGAAATCCCCGATAAGCAGGGTTTTTTCCATCGATCCGGTTGGAATCTGGAAGGCCTGGACAACAAATGTTATTACAAAAAATACAAAAATCGCAGTTTCGACTATCAGTTCAAAATATTCGCGGAATGTACTCTGTTCTTTGGGCTTCTTTGCTTTTTTCATAATTATAAAGAAATGTATTATAAGGATTCCAGCAAGATAATCAAGCTTGAAAAAACCAGGAAA
>CBFDDY010000020.1:0-15462 GCA_965603705.1 uncultured bacterium
AATCTGGTTTACAGGAATGTTTTTGCAAAACTGTATCCGGAAAGAGAAAAGACATATATTGAAAGGGCAAATAATTGGCTGGAAAGATTTAAAGAGGTCAGAAAGAGAGAACTCGAGAGAGAGCAGCTTGAAAAAGATTTGAAGAGCGGCGAGATCCACTAATCTGCTTGCTGGTTTAAATAAAGACTATAGATTTCTGATCGAGGTCAAATTGGAAACAGTTTGGCCTCTTTTTTTATTGCTGTGTTGATAAGAGGATGGCTGAGTTAACTTGAAGAATTCAGTTTACACTAATGAGGATATAGTTGACATTTGTCCGAAGATTTAGTATATTTTTGCATCACTATAAGTATTCTTTTATCATCATACATACTTGAGTAATGAATAATAAGGTTTAAAGTAATGAAAACATACGTTCCAAAAATGAAAGAGATTGAAAAAAAATGGTGGGTGATTGATGCTGAAGGGAAAATTCTTGGACGGTTGGCTACAGAAATATCAATTATACTTCGAGGGAAAAGAAATCCCAAATATGTGACTTACATGGATTCAGGAGACTTTGTAATTGTAGTTAATGCTGAGAAGATCAGAGTTTCGGGAAATAAACTGGAACAAAAAAAGTATTATTCCCATACCGGATATCCGGGAGGAATAAAAGAAAAGACTCTTAAAGAGTTATTAGATAAAGAACCTGAGGAAGTTATTCGAAAGGCTGTCCAGGGCATGGTTCCCAAAAATAAACTAGGTCGAGCGATTGTAAGAAAACTTAAGGTCTATTGCGGCCCGAATCATCCGCATGATTCTCAAAAACCCCAGGAATATCAGTTTTAGGAGGAATCTTGAGCTTAATTCAGTACTATGGAACAGGACGCAGAAAAACATCTGTTGCCAGGGTCTTTCTAAGACCGGGTAAAGGTGATATAACTCTATATGTTAATAAAAGGCTCCGGCAGTTTGAGGATGTTTTTGGCCTGGCTAGAAACAAACAGAAGATAAAAAAGCCGCTAATGCTGACTGAGACTGATAATAAATTTGATATTTTCATCCGTGTAAACGGAGGAGGAATAACAGGCCAAGCAGAAGCTATACGTTTAGGGATTACTAGGGCTCTGGTTGAGTTTAATCAGGAATTAAGGCCTACTTTAAAGGAAGCCGGGTTGATTACTAGAGATGCCCGTGAAAAAGAAAGAAAGAAGTATGGACGATTAGGTGCTCGTAAATCACCGCAATATCACAAGAGATAAGAGGGAGGATCAAAGTTGGTTTTAGTAACAATGAAAGAGCTTTTAGAAGCAGGTGTTCATTTTGGCCATCGGACTAAGCGATGGAATCCAAAGATGAAAGAGTTTATTTTTGGTCAGAGAAATGGGATATATATTATTGATTTACAGAAAACAATAAAAATGTTTAGAGAGGCTACAGATTGCATAGAAACTATTGCTGCAGAAGGAAAAGATATCCTTATTGTCGGGACAAAAAAACAGGCCCAGGATATTGTTAAAGATTATGCTTTGCAGTGCGAAGCATCTTATGTTGATCAAAGATGGCTGGGCGGATTGCTTACTAATAATACTGTAATCAGAGGGAGTGTTGACAAGCTGACAGAGCTGGAAGAAATGAAAGAAGATGGGCGTTGGGACCTGCTTTCAAAGAAAGAGCAGTCTAAACAAGATAAAATCTTTAAAAAATTGTCGAAAAATTTAGGCGGCGTTAAAAATATGAAAGAAATGCCTGGTGCTCTGGTAGTAATTGATTCAACAAAAGAAAATATTGCTATTGCAGAAGCCAGGAAGCTCGGTATTCCAATTGTAGCAGTGGTTGATACTAATGCTGATCCGGATGGGATTGATTATCCTATTCCCGGCAATGATGATGCTGTCAGAGCTATTGAGTTATTTACATCCAAGTTATCCGAAGCAGTTATGGAAGGCAAAAAAAAGAGGGTTGAGAAGGAGCTGGTTGAGGCAAAGCAAGCAGAGGAGGAAACTCTGAAAACAGAAGCTGAAGAAACCGAAGAAGATAAACCTGAAGTACCGGAGAAGACTGCAGAGGAAATATTAAAAGCCGGGAAAAAAGCTATTACAGCTTCAGCCAAAAAAGAAAAAACTACAATAAAAAAAGAAGAAGAAGCTGCTCCTGAAAAAGATACTGCAGCTGAGGACAAACCCAAAAAACCTCCTAAAGAACTGAAAAAATCTGAAAAAGAAGAGAAAGCATAATGGAAATTACAGCAAAACTAGTTAATGAGTTACGGCAGCGCACAGGAATAGGAATGATGGACTGCAAAAAAGCTCTCCAGGAAAGCAATGGCGATATTAACGAAGCAATTACTATTCTCAGGAAAAAGGGATATGCTCGGGCTAAAGATAAAATGACCCGGGAGGCTTCTGAAGGTATTGTCGGTTCCTATATTCATATGAATAACAAGCTGGGTGTTTTGGTTGAAGTTAATTGTGAATCCGACTTTGTCGCCCGTACTGAAGATTTTCAGCAGTTAGTTAAAGATATTGCCATGCATATAGCAGCAGCAGACCCTAAGTATCTTTCTTCGGAAGATGTCCCTAAAGATATATTAGAGCAGGAAAAAGAGATAATCCGTGAACAGTTCAAGGATTCCAAAAAACCTCCGGAAATCATTGAGAAAATTGTTACAGGAAAATTAGGAAAATTTTATTCAGAGGTCTGTTTATTAGACCAGCCGTTTATTAAAGACGACAAAGTATCTATTACTAAACATATTGCATCTTATATTGCAAAACTTGGAGAAAATATTAAAGTGCAAAGGTTTACTCGGTTTGCATTGGGTGAGTCCTAATAATTAACCTGGATTCTGGATTATTCATAAAAAATGCCGAAGCAGAAAAAGCCGAAATTTAAACGAATTTTATTAAAACTGTCCGGTGAATCTCTTTTAGGCAGCCTTCCTTACGGAATTGATCTCGAATCAGCCAGATCTATTGTTTTAGAGGTTAAAGAAGTCTATAATCTCGGGGTTCAAATAGCAATAATGATCGGGGGTGGAAATATTTTTCGAGGAGTAGACGGAACAGCGATCGGGATAGAGCGGGCTTCAGCAGATTATATGGGAATGCTGGCAACTATTATGAATGGTATTGCCCTGCAGGATGCGTTTGAAAAAGAGGGAGTATCTACACGGCAAATATCTGCTATCGAAGTAAAAGCTGTGGCTGAATCCTTTCTTAGGCGAAGGGTGATCAACCACCTTGAAAATGGAAGGATAATAATTTTTACAGCCGGCATAGGCAGGCCCTTTTTTACGACAGATACTGCTGCCGCTGAAAGGGCCCTGGAAATAAATGCCGAAATAATTCTGAAGGCTACTAAAGTGGACGGTGTTTACTCTACTGACCCAATGAAGAATAAAAATGCGAAGCATTATACTTCTATCAAATACCTGGATGTGTTGAAACAAGGATTAAAAGTAATGGACGCAACTGCTATTTCCTTGTGTCAGGATTACAAGCTCCCAATTTTGGTTTTTAATCTCAGAAAAAAAGGAAGCATTAAAAAGGCGGTCCTTGGGGATAAAATCGGGACACGGATTTATTGAGTATTTATTCCCCGTATCTGTCCTGAGTAATATAAAAAAGGTATAAGCTAATGGTAAAAGAGGAATTAAAAGACCTGGAAAAAAAGCTGAAAGGTTCTGTGGAGCATTTTCGTAAGACATTGAGCAAGCTCAGAACCGGCAGGGCGAGTATCAGTGTTTTTGATGACATCAAAATTGATTATTATGGCACTTTGACTCCTGTTAATCAGGTGGCTACGCTTGCTGTTCCTGAGCCGACATTGATCACTATTCAACCCTGGGAAACATCAGTGCTGGAAGCCATAGAGAAGGCTATTCGAGCAGCTGATTTGGGACTTAATCCAATAAATGATGGAAAAAGATTGAAAATTCCAATCCCTCCTCTGGATGAAGATAGGCGCAAGGAAATTGCCAAATATATTCACAAGATCATGGAAGAGGAGAAAACTGTTATCCGCAATATGCGAAGGGAATCCAAGGAAATGATAGAGCTGTTGGAGCAAGAAAAAGAGATCACAGAAGATGATAAATTCTGGGGATATGATAAACTCCAGGAAATAACTGACCAGAATGTTAAGAAGATTGAAAAACTTGCGTCCGTTAAAGAGAAAGAGATACTGGAAATTTAAGAGTAATTAAACTGTTTTCCGGGCAAACCAGTTTTCCCGGTTACCGAATTTTGTTCGGATAACCACTCCCCATCCCATTAGACTTAAGATAAAAGAGAACAACGGCCCTAGTATAGGAATAAGACCGATTATTGTGACTAATATGAATCCGAATATTACAGCTAAAAACGGGGATGGGTGCTTTTTGTTAAAAGCTCTGGACAGGCTTTCTCCGAAGAAATGAAAAAGAATGACCTGCCCAAGTATTTTAATGACAATACCAATAATTACCAGGGAGAACAGAATTGGTATGCCGATAATTATCAGGGACAGGAAAGCGGAAAATATTACTAGTCCGGTAAACACGATAAGGCTTATAATTCCGGTTCCGAGCACCGGCCAGAAAGATGATCTGACTTGAGACGAACCAAACACGACTTGACGGGGGAATATAGCTGTTAAAATAACAGCCAGGATAAACCATATAAATGACATTATCAATTTTACGATGATCAGAAGGGGAAGAAGAGATATGCCCGCTTTGCCTATCATCCCTGCTTTTAAGATCGCAAAAAGATCATCTGAAGTGTCAAAATATATTGTATCGCCTTTGATAATAGTTCCCGGCTCTTTTGTGAGAGTGCCGCCAAGGGAGACAACATCTCCTGTGATGGTGGCAGTTGACTTTAAAGTAATATCTGCTCCTATTCCCAGGACAACATCTCCGACCTCGCCTTCTATAATGATCGCGCCTCCGAAAGCTATAGCATTTTCTTTGATTTTTCCTTTAATAAGAATGTTACCGCCGAAGGTGATCACATTGTCCTGGACTTGATCTTGGGCAACAATTATATCGTTTTTGAATAGAAAATTTTGCTGTCCGTTCAGAGGGGCAAATCCAAAGAGAATTAAAAGCAGGGCCAAGGGGAATATTATCTTTTTATTCATAATGGTCTCCGATCAATATTTTATTTTTCAATCCGAATAATAATATTGTAAATATGGCCAGAGAAAGGATGATGAGTATTATTTGCAATTCAGGACCAAGGATCGAAGTAAGGCTGGCCAGGTCGCTAAATATATGCTGGATACATTGAGAAATAGTTTTTATTAGTAGGACAGCGAGTTTACTTATCTTGGCGGATATAACCAGAGCGCCCTTTAAAAAATTCAATACTGAATGGTTAAGGCTGATGAGGATATTTACCAGGTTTTGTCCGGAGCTTAGAAATAAGATAAAGAGGGTTGTGAGCATGACAGAAAAAGAGGCGGTTACAGCCAGGATCGAGGCACGAACGGGAATTTTTAAGGGGAAAATTTGTCCCATAACCTGCCTGGAGAAATCCGGAGGCACCTTTAAAGAGGGGAGGCTTTCTGCAGCCTTTATGAAAACCTTTCTTTCTTTGACTGCTTTCCGGCATAAAGGGCATTCTTTTAAATGTTCTCTTATTAGGGTGGTTTCAGGCAGAGGCAGTTCTTTTTCAAGATAGAGGTATATCTGTTTATCCTGGAGGCACTTCATTCCATATTCTCCATTTGTTTACGGATCAATTCTTTAGCCTGAAACACCCGATTTTTTATTGTACCAACCGGCAAATTCTTGATCTCTGCAATTTCTTGGTAGCTGCACTCATTGATGTGTCTCCAAACAAATAATTCTCTCAGGTGAGGCGGAATCTTTTCCAAAGCTGTTTCAATTTTCCCCTTTATCTCAGAAAGCTCGTATTTTTCATAAATAGAGGTTTCTTGGGAAGGGACTTGAATGGGAGGCAGGGAGTCTTCTTCTTGGGACTGCTGGTCTATTGAGAATGCTTTGATCTTCTTTTTTCTCCAATAGTCGATTATATAATTGGATGCGATTTTATAAAGCCAAGTACTGAATTTATAATGAGGAAGATAGGAATGAAGGGAGGAATAGGTTTTAATGAAAACATCCTGGGTTAATTCAAGCGCAAGTTCATATTCTCCCACAGTACGTCCGATATAGTTTAAAAGCGGCTGTTGGTATTTTTGAACGATCATTTCAAAAGCCTCTTGCCTGCCGGCTAGAGTTTTTTTTATAAGCTCTTTGTCTTCATGCAATGGAGGACATCCAGCCCTCTTAAACTTATACGTAGGTGAGGGCAAATAGTTTTAGCCTGAACTATTCATAATAAAATGGCGATGTTATTATTATTTTCTTCTCAATGATATGCAAGGTTTTTTCATGAATGATTATCGAAACTATTTTCCCGCTTTTATTTTTAATTTTAATCGCCATTTTTTTACTCTCTGAGCGAGCCGATCTTACTGCACCTACTTCGTTACAGGGCATTCGCGGTGAAGGACCACAGCTTCATCCCCTGTGCCTCGCATCTGCAGCAACCTCGACTCGTGAATAATCCAGGTTGTTGTTATTTGATTATTTCGACATCTGAAGGAATATCAAGCTCAAAGGTATCTTTTGGAAAATTTTTATTGATTTCAATACGGCTGAAATGAAATTCCTGTTTATTGCCGGTCCAGTCAAAAGAAATAACTTTTTTTATCAGCCAGGTTTTAGCATCTATTTCTAAAAGGATGAATGTATCTGCTTCTTCTATCAAGGGAGTTAGTTTTATCTGAAAGACAGTAGAGTTTTCTGTAGGAAAAGGATTGAGTTCAACGGAATAATTTTCAAGCATTCCTCTTTTTCCTGCCAGCAGGGATAGGACTTCAGCTTCATTTGCTTCATCTGAAAAAGTTTTTTCAACCAGTTGTTTTTCCTCTACATAGTATTCTTGATAGAGGGTGTCTTTTATCAGAAAAATTTTTTTTTCCGGTTTCCGGTATTCCCATTTCATCCAGCCCGGTTTTTTTAAGTACAGCCTACCCTCTTCTTCCAGAGGAGTAGAAACTGTGGATGAGTAGTAGACCTGTTTAAAATCTGCCTGAAGCGATCTGAAGGAGTGGAGTTTTGCTTCGGTCTTTAAGGTAATATCCTCTGCAGTTTGGGAGAAAACCAGTATGGGGAGAAAAAAAAGCCAGAAAATATTTTTCATGATCAGCAGGATTATAGCATAAATGTTTAGGAAGGTCTTTTTTTTATAGGTAGATTTTGTTATACATCAGATGTGCAACTGGAATTGTTAATAGTTCTTCTGGGTTATTTTTCACTGCTGCTTGCGGCGAGTTATTTCTTTTCCCGGAAGATAAAAAATCTGGAGGATTTTTTTCTAGCCTCCCGGAGCCTGCCTGCAATTTTAGTTTATTTTTCTCTCACAGCCTCCTGGATCGGGGCCAGTTCTATCCTTGTTTCTGTTGATGAGGCTTATCGCAGGGGAATTAGCTCTATCTGGGTTATGGGAGTGCCGGCAGTCCTGACTGTTCTGGTTTTTGCTCTATTTTTAGCCCGGCCTATCCGTCAGCTTCCGATCGTATCACTTCCTGATCTGGTGGAGATGCGCTATGGACGGCATGTGCGAAATTTATCTTCGCTTTTAATCGTCTGGTATATGATCTTACTGGCTGCTTCGCAAATGGTTGCGGCGGGAAATTTTCTAAAGCTGTTTCTGGGGACTTCCTATCTTTCAGCCTTATTATTAGCAACAGTTATTGTCCTTATCTATTCGGTTTTCGGGGGGCTGTTTTCAGTGGTTATAACAGACAGCATCCAATTTTTTTTACTGACCTGCGGAGTTATTTTCCTTTTATTTTATTTAAGCGGAACCACATCTTTAAAAGAAATCTCCTTTTTGGCTGGACAGGCAGGAAAGGGAGGGTATTTTTATTTTTTCGCTGATATAAAAAAAGATCTTTTAATTGTTCTTTCCTTTACTTGCGCCTGGGTAATATCTCCCATTGTCTGGCAGAGGATACAGGCAGCCCGTTCTGTGCAAAAGGCCAAGAAAGGCCTTTTGGCAGCAGCTGTGACTTTTATATTTTTATACAGCAGTATTGTTATTATCGGCATTTTTCTTCTTCCTCTTTTTCCCTTGGGGAGCCAGGCCGGCCCCCTTTTATCAGCATTTATTTCTTCCAGGGCAGGATCTTTTCTTGCTGTGTTTCTATTTGTTGCGATAACAGCTGCTGTTATGTCAACTATGGATACAGCGATCAATACGGGTGCATTATCTTTGACCAGAGATATTTACCAGAAATTGTTTTCCCGGGGCCGGGAGAAAAATATTGTATTTGCCAGCCGTATTTCGACTTTGTTCTTAGCATTGCTTGCTTTTCTTATAGCAACTAGAATGCAGAGTATTCTTATGACTCTTGGGCTGGCCTCTGAGATTATGGCAGAAGGTTTTTTTATTCCGGGAGTGGCAATGCTTTTTTTAGGCAAAAAGAGGCCTGCTGCCGGATTTTTAAGCCTGTTTTTAGGGGGAGGTTATGCAATTATTGGATTTCTATGCGAAGTTAAAATACTCACCTTTAACTGGCCTGAATGGCCCTATTCTGTGCCTTTAGGCCTGGGAATCTGCCTTGCCGGTTTTATTGTGGGCCTGCTTATTGATAGGCGATGAAACTCAGTTGGCAGTTTGCAGGGACTTACCTGTGTCCAGGCCGCTACTTTACTATTTCCCATTTACTTAGTATCATTCATTCCTATGCCTCTTTTTGAGAGTATCCGCTGGAAGCTGATAGGAGTCCTGGGGAGGATTGTCTTGTGGATCTGGACAAAAACTAACCGGATGACTGTTGTGGGTGAAAAAGCTTTAATCAAGCTGCGAGCTGAGCAGAAACCAGTGGTTTTGCTTGTCTGGCATGGGCGTATTTTTATTGTACCCTACTTTTTCCGCAAGCGGGACATTATGCCTTTGGTCAGTCCAAGTGGAGATGGTGAAATTGCCGCCCGGATCATGGCTGGATGGGGCTATAGGATATTAAGAGGATCAAGTTCCCATTCAATAGTAAAAGAGTGGAAAGAGATGGTGAAAGAGCTTAATCGGGGAGGAGAAGTGATCATAGTACCTGATGGGCCTAAAGGTCCGGACCGAAAGATGAAGCTCGGAGGTCTGAAGCTGGCCCAAAAAACTGGCGCATATCTTGTCCCTTTTACTTTTTCAACCAATAAGAAAAAAATCCTTAAAAGCTGGGATAGTTTTCTTATGTTCTACCCTTTTAAAAAGATTGTAGCGATGTATGGAGAACCAATCTCTATTGATGCCGGTTTGAGTGATGAAAAGCTTGAAAATGAAAGGCAGAGGGTGGAGGATATCCTGATCGAGCTTGACCATAAAGCTGATAAATTTTTTAACTAAAAGATGCCATGAAAACTTCTGGATTATTTTCAGTCGATATTATATATATATATCATGGTTTATTTATCAAAAGGAGAAATTAATGAAGGTTAAATTACTTTTATTTGGGATCATTATGTTTGGATTTTCTTTGTGCCTATTCGCCCAAACTGCTGATGAGCTGATGGCAAAGGGTGATGAGCTCTATGCCGAGATGACAGACATGGCGACCGCTCAGGAAGCCCTGCAATATTACCGGAAGGCTATGGGTATTGCCGAGAATAGATATGAGGCTTTCTGGAAAATCTCCCGCCAGCTTTATTTTATAGGAGTGCATAAAGAGAAAAAGAAAGAGAAAAAGACGATATTTGCTCAGGGTGTTTACCATGCTGAAAGGGCGATGGAACTGGAGCCGGAAAAAGCAGATGGATATTACTGGCGGGGTGTCAATAATGGAAAATTCGGAGAAGTTAAGGGGATATTAAAAAGCCTAGCCTTAGTCAAACCTATAAAAAGAGATATGAATAAAGTCTTAGAACTGGAAAAAAACTATGAAGACGGTGGTGCGGATAGAGTATTAGGCAGGGTTTATTTCAAGCTCCCGGGAATGGCAGGCGGCAGCAAGAAAAAGTCGCTCGAACATCTGGAAATATCCAAGCAGCTGGGCCCCGAAGATGCGCTGACCCGGGTTTATCTGGGAGAGACACTCCTGGCTATGAAGGAGATAGAAAAATCCAGAACAGAATTGGAGTATGTTCTTAATATTGAGGATGATGCCCGCTGGATTACAGATATCAAAGAGAGTAAAGAAACGGCACGAGAACTACTGAAGCATAAGAAATTCAGGAAGAAATAATAATAGCCTGAACTATTCAGAAAATACCTGAGCTGTAAAGTTTTCTATTTTCGCATCTTTTTCTTTTAATAAATCGTATCCTGTACTTCGTCCTCCTCCTGAAAGCTTGATTAGAATCTGCTTGTCAATTAAATCTTGAATATCTCTCAATGCTGTATCTTGTGAACATTTCCCAATTTTTGCCCATTTCGTTGTAGTTAATTTTCCATCAAATCCATCCAAAAGCATATTTAATATTTTTTTTTGTCTTTCATTTTTTATTCGCTTTGTATTTTTAGTCCAAAAGTCGTGTTTAAATATCACTTTAGCGAGGAGAGTCTTAGAGTATTTTAAAGCATTTAATAAACAATTTAAAAACCAATCAAGCCAATCTGAAACATCAAGTGCTCCTTTTTGAGTCTGTTCAAGAATGTCATGGTATTGCTTGTGTTCTTTTCTTATCTGTGCAGACATGCTGTAAAACCTAGTTGATTGATTGTCAGATTGTGCTAAAATCATATCTGTTATTGCTCGGGCAATCCGACCATTGCCGTCCTCAAAAGGGTGCAATGTCACAAACCAAAGGTGGGCAAGTGCAGATTTTATTACTAAATCAATTTGTTTTTTATCATTTATCCAGCGAAAAAAGTGCTCCATTTGTTTGTCAAGAGTTTCAGCAGCCGGTGCTTGATAATGAACCTCTTCTTTGCCAATTGATCCGGATACTACCTGCATTGGACCAGTTGAATCATCTCTCCAGTTCCCTGTTATAATTTTATATATACCACTGTATCCAGTTGGAAATAGTGCATTGTGCCATCCAAGAAGTCGCTCTTTTGTCAAGGGTTTATCGTAGTTCCTAGTAGCATCAAGCATCATCTCGACAACACCGTCAACGTTTCTATCAGAATTAACTAATCCGGAAATATTTAATCCCAATCGGCGTGCAATAGAAGACCGAACTTGGTCTGGGTTTAAGATTTCTCCTTCAATTTCGGTGGATTTTAAGACATCTTGGGTAAGAATCTCAAGGTTTGCTTGATTCTGAAGTTCAAATCCCAATGATCCCATTTTGCCAATTAATTTTCCTTGAAAATTTCTGACCCCAGACAATAAAGTGATCAGTTTATTATCAGCCCATTTAAATTTTGGCCAGTCCGAATGTTCGTATATATACTTGCTAAATCTTTGCATTGTTAAAACTCCGCATATTTTGCGGTAAATATAACATGTGTTGCACGCATTGTCAAATTAAAATCCGCAAATAGTGCGTTAATTACATGGTTCATTCTCCGCACATTACTCCATAATCCTTGAAGCGACATTTATCCTAGCGGCTCGAATATGGACGGCACGAGAACTGCTAAAGAATAAGAAATTTAGAAAGAAATAATTAAAGCCTGAACTATTCAGAAAATACCTGAGCTGTAAAGGTTTCTATTTTCGCATCTTTTTTCCAGGCGTCTTCTTCTAAGCCGGCCTTTAGGCAGCCATGCTTGAGATAAGTCTCAAGGTTCCAATTCCATTCCACTGGGACCTGAGGAAGAAGCAGCCCGCGGTTTAAGCCGCGGCTTACCATAATACCGTGTTTTCCGATCTCGATTTCCGATATCTCTTTTGCCGGCTCAGGAAGGCTGAGAACCGAAATTTCAATTGTAACATCAGCCAGTTCCTCTTCTTTAAGGGGTTCAAAGCGGTAGTCTTTAAAGGCTGCCATGACTGCATTGTCGATTATTGTTTTACATAAAGGTTCATGGGGGAGGGGGTATCCGATACAGCCTTTAAGATCTCCTTTGATCTTTAAGGTTACAAATGCCCCTCTTTTTTCTTTTAAGGCTCCTTCCAGACATTCTGTCTTAAAATTTTTACCGGTTTTAAAATAGAATTGAATGGCATCGCGTGCCAGTTTCAATAAAAAGTTTTGCTGGTCGATATTCAGTTGAGTTTTAGGCATTTTAATTCCTTTAGAAAAAACTCATTTTCATATTCTATGACATAGGGGATTATGGAAGGTGTTTTTTGTTTATCAGATTTGATCTCCAGGAAAAGCTTGCCTGTGAAAAACGGAGCTAAAAGTGTTTTCTTCTTTTTATCATCTGTATTAAATGAAAAAAACCCAATGAGTTTATCCTCAAAAATTTTATTTAATTGGATGTGTTTTTCTATAGAACCCGGGAAATTAATAGAACAAGAAAAAATCTTTTCTATGAAAAATCTATTTCCGCGCTTGTGCCCGATTAAATATCCTGAAGATTTTGAAGACATTAGATTCAAAGCACGAAGAGACTGCCGGGTTTCCTGAGATAAATAGACATCCATTATTCTTTATTCTAGCAGAAAATTATCAAACTGTGAACTAGAAGGTGAGCAGGCCTTAACGCACACTCCGCATATATATTGGCTTACAATATGCCGACGGCGCCACTTTTTGAGCTGCTCAAAGCAGCCAATGTGGTTGAAATTTTCCTGTTTTTCCTTGATTGCTTGGGCGGGGCAGATGTCAATACAGGCCCGGCATTCGCCGCAGTCCCTATCCAAGGGCTTATCTTCTGCAAGGGGCATATCGGTTAAAATTGTAACCAGCCGGAAGCGGGCTCCCAGAAAAGGATTGACCAGGAGATTGTTCCGCCCTATCCAGCCTAGTCCGGCAAGATACCCGATTTCCTTGTGGGAGACGTGGCTGGACTGTTTCTCCCAGTCTATAATCTGAGATGCTGCGATCGGCAGGGCCTTGTATCCCAACTCCTGCAGATAGGAAGCGGTTAGGAGAGCCTGCCTGTCGAGGAAAAAATTGATCTGGCGGTAGTGATGAAAATAAAGCTGTGTCGGCTTATCCTTGATTTCGTCTAATATGGCATCAAGCAGTTTTTTTCCCAGGGAAAGAGCTCTATTAAATTGAGATGTGGTTTTTTCTTCCAGATTGAAATGCTTGCGGGCTTTGGTTATGTCCGCCACCCCGAAAAGGGAAAATCCCTGCTCAGCAGTGAAACGTTTAAGCTTATTGTAATTATCCTGCTCTTCTTTCATTGTTAAAATCGTTGCAAACTTCCTAATGTAAACTACTTACTGATTTTGCTTTCCGGATATGACCAACTTCGAAAAGCGGCTCCCCTTTATTTGCGGGCGGAGTGTTCAGTATATATAGCAAGATACCTTCAAAAGGAGCGGTTAACTCCTGTTGTCTATTACCAAAATAATCCGTAGTATATCCCAATAATTCTCCTTTTTCTACTTTGTCTCCCATTTTTTTCTCAGGGAAGAATAATCCATCTGTTTCCGAATAGATCACCTGATATGGATCGATCCATACGGGTTTTCTAACAGGAGCTGGCTTTCCCTGGATCATCTTCATCAACTTCATAACGCTAAGAATTCCTTTTACAACTCTCACAATATCCTCTTCATCGGTCCGCCCCAGATATCCGGACTCAATGGCTATTGCAGGCTTTAAAAGCAGCGCTGCTGTGTTTTCCAGAAACGTAGACCGAGAAAGGTCCTTGGGAGTGTTTTTATCGATAATGATCTTATCAATTCCAAAAGCCAGAGCCAGCTCTTTAGATTTGTGGTCAAGCTCTGAATTTCCTGTGACCGGCCAGTAGGTGTAAGGGATCAATGCTTCATTACCGTCACCGCAGTGAAGGTCGATCAAACAACTGCACTTTTTCACCACCTCTTCTGTCAGAACATGGGCAATTCGTTGGGATAGAGTGCCCTCCGGATCTCCGGGAAAGACACGATTTAGATTCTTCCAATCAAAGGGATTATAATAGACAGTCCGCCTCTGAAAGGAGGGCAGGTTGGCTACATGAACCAAAATGAGGGCGCCGGTGAGGGAATCTGGAGATACCATCTTTTTCAGGCGGTAAAGAGCTAGAATAGGGGGATATTCGTATCCGTGCACTCCGGCAATCAATGCTAGAGTGTTTCCTTGCTGTTTACCATTAATAACTGTGATGGGGATTTTGGTCTTTATTCCGTTTTTTTCCGGGACTTGTAAAAAACCTGATTTAATTTCACCTGGTCGAACCGTTAGAGCGCCAATCTGTACGGTCTGGTTCGGGCTGCCCTCTGGAAAAATCGGTAAAAGTAGAAGAAAAATAAAGAAGGTCAATAAAGCTTGTTTTTTTAATGTGTGTCGCATTACACCTCCATTAAGAAAGGGTTGTTCCCCTTCTTCTGTCTTAACTCTTGTTTAATATAACTCAAAGTTGCCTACTAATGTAAGAGTTTATTTTCGGTTTATGAGGCGGTGCAACAGGTTTGATCGGAGTTCTATTGCGTTGTCCTGGCACATCTCGTGACAGCAGTAACAGCGGATACAGTTTTTATGGTTTATCTGGGCGTATTTTTCTTCGATAATTTCAATAACATGGACAGGACAGGAATCACGGCAGGCACCACAGGCAGTACATTTATCTTTAAGCACCCGGGGTTTTAAAGATGTCGCCGTTCTGCAAAGCGCTTCTATGGGCTTTGTGATCCAGGAAGGTATAGAGGCCAACCCAGAACCCTGGGAAAATGTAGCCGGCAGCTTGAAATCTGGAATCCGCAGCTCCTTTAAATCCATCCCGATTAATTCGATCTCTTCAGGCCTGGTCGGGCTAAGATCGCGCTTTTCTGCCGCCGGCAGGATAGGATTGTTATCCCGGGGAAGCCCCATGATCTCTCCCGCCACTACATCTAGCGCTAAGGGATTTGTGGCTGCCAGCAGCAACCCGACTTGTCTGGGCTCACCTCCGCCGGGGCCGTTCCCTTCCATAGCCAGAACAGCATCCATAATGGATAAACGGGGAGCAGTATATACGGCCAGATCGAGGAGCATATCAGCAAAGCAGCCGGTATCATGCAGTTTGGCATGATAACCGGGCTTTTTAAGCCCCGGAATAATGCCGAAAATATTTTTTACAGCTCCTGTCATTCCCATAAAAGTGTGGGTTTTAAGCTTGCAAAGGTTTATTATCCCCTCAGCTTCCAGTACCGGAGTTATAACTTCAATCCGTTTTATAAGTTTTCCTTCCGGGAAAGATACTGCTTTCCAAGTCGGATCATAATTCATGCTGATATTTCCGTTAGTTTCGACTTTATCCATCCCGCATTTTTCATAAAGACGGTTTAATCTTTTTACTGAGTGCGGATATCCGGACCCGGGGCTGTCTGCGACAAGAGGATTTGCTCCTAAGGATTTTGTCATATTCCCCACTACAGTAACTAGGGCAGGATGAGTTGTTACCGCTTTTTCAGGAGCTGCCGCTAAGAGTAAATTAGGCT
>CBFDDY010000021.1:0-15426 GCA_965603705.1 uncultured bacterium
AAAGATTTAAAATAACTATTCTTGAAAGAATTTTGCATATTACTGAAAATAAATTCATAATAGAAACATAGCCATTTTTTTATGAATAGTTCAGGTTAGCCTTATTGATTGTTATAATCCTTTGCTCATTGCATCGAGAAATTCTGCATTGGTCTTAGTCCTGCTCATCTTTTCCATCAGTAATTCTATTGCTTCTATCTCATTTAATTGACTGAGAACTTTTCGTAATACCCAAATTCTCTTTAAATCATTGTCTTTAATAAGCAATTCTTCTTTTCGTGTACCAGAGCGATTGATATCTATGGCTGGAAATAATCTTTTATCTACAAGGCGGCGATCAAGGTTGATCTCCATGTTTCCTGTTCCTTTAAATTCTTCAAAAATCACATCGTCCATGCGGCTTCCAGTATCAACAAGAGAAGTTGCCATTATGGTTAAGCTTCCACCTTCTTCCAATTTTCTGGCAGAGCCGAAAAATTTCTTTGGCTTTTGTAAAGCATTAGCATCAATTCCTCCGGAAAGAACTTTTCCGGAAGGCGGAATTATTGCATTGTTGGCACGGGCAAGACGTGTAATACTATCCATCAATATAACTACATCCTTTTTTAACTCGACAAGACGTTTAGCTTTTTCTAAGACAATACTGGAAACCTGTGTGTTTCGTTTTTGAGGTTCGTCAAAAGTAGATGCAACGACTTCTCCATTAATGCTTCTCTGAAAATCAGTAACTTCTTCAGGACGTTCCGCTACTAGTAGTACGATCGTAAAAACTTCAGGATGATTTTTTTCTATTGCTTGGGCGATAGTCTTAAGTAAAGTCGTCTTTCCAGCTCTTGGTGGAGATACTATAAGCCCCCTTTGCCCCTTTCCTATTGGAGTTAGAAGGTCCATTATTCTTGAATTCATATTTTTAGGATTTCCATCTTCCAATATGAATTTTTCAAATGGATAAAGAGGTGTCAAACTTTCGAAATGCACATTTCTGCGATTTTCCATAATAACTTCAGGCTGTGAAAAGTTAATCGCTTCAATTTGAATTAAAGCAAAATATTTTTCCCCATTTTTGGGAGGCCTAACTACTCCGGATATTGTATCTCCAGTGCGGAGCATAAATTTTCGTATTTGCGAGGGAGAAACGTAAATGTCATCCTGGCTCGGCAAGTAACTGAATTCTGGAGCCCTTAGGAATCCAAATCCGTCACTCAGACACTCCAGCACTCCTTCGGAAAACAATAGTCCTTTCTTTTTTGCTTGCGCTTCTAGAATCTTAAAAATTAGATTTTGTTTGTTTAAATTCTTCATCTCCTCATCAGGAACACCAAATTCACCAGCAATTGTGATGAGTTTTTTTTGCGTGTGTTTTTCTAATTGAGCAACATCGAATTCTTTCATTCTAACCTCTCATTTAATTATCTTTTAGATTTTAATTTGCTATAGACGGCTCTTGAGTCCCTTCTCTATCAAAATCATCTTTCATTTTCTCTGGTATATTTTTTGAAAGGACAATTCTTAAAACTTGATCCATAGTTTCAACAAAGTTAATCTTCATAACAGCTTTGATATTTTTTGGGATATCCCGTATATCACACATATTTTCTAGAGGAAAAACTACTTCTCTGATCCCTTCTCTATGTGCTGCCAAAAGCTTCTCCTTGATACCTCCAACTGAAAGCACTTTTCCCTTTAGAGTTAATTCTCCACTCATTGCCACATTTTTATTAACAGGAATATCCATCAACAAGGAAATAATAGCTGTAGCTAGAGTTATTCCAGCAGAAGGGCCTTCTTTAGGAATTGAGGCTTCCGGGACATGGATATGAATATCGAAATTTTTATGTAGATCACGGGCAACATTTAATTCAAACATTTTTCCTCTTACATAGCTAAAAGCAGCTTGGGCTGATTCCCGCATAACATCACCTAATTGTCCTGTCATGATAAAATTGCCTTTCCCATGTACTTTTGTTACTTCAAATGTTAAAAGTTCACCCCCGAATTCAGTCCAAGCCATGCCGACAGCTACCCCTATCTCCTCTTTTTTGTTTATTTCAGTCCTTCTAAAACGGGGAATCCCCAGAAAATTTTCTAAATTTCTTGGAGAAATAGATTCTTTATATGTCTTTCCTTTGGTAACAACTTTTTTAACTATTTTTCGACAGATAGATGTTATTTCGCGCTCCAGATTTCTTACTCCAGCTTCGCGGGTATATTCACGTATAAGCTTTTGAATCGCCTTATTTGAGAGATTTAGATTTCTCTCTTTTAAACCATGCGCCTTCATCTGCTTGGGGAGTAAAAATCTTTTTCCTATTTGAAGTTTTTCTTCTTCTGTATATCCGGGAAGACGAATTACTTCCATCCTGTCTAAAAGAGGTCGGGGAATTGTTCGTATTATATTAGCGGTAACGATAAATATGACTTGAGAGAGATCGTATTCAGTGTCTATATAATGGTCTAGAAAAGTATTGTTTTGTTCAGGGTCAAGGACTTCCATAAGAGCAGCGGCTGGATCGCCTCTAAAATCTACACTCATTTTGTCTACTTCATCAAGAAGAAAAACAGGATTTTTAGTACCTGCTTTCTTTATCATCTGAATTATTCTTCCAGGATAAGCTCCAATATATGTTCTGCGGTGACCTCTGATTTCTGCTTCATCCCGTACTCCCCCTAAGGAAAGACGTATGAATTTTCTTCCTGTTGCCCGTGCGATCGAACTCCCTAATGAACTTTTTCCTACACCGGGAGGACCTATAAACCCTAATACTACTCCTTTAGGATTTTTCACTAACTGGCGGATCGATAAATACTCCAATATCCGTTCTTTGATTTTTTCCAGTCCATAATGATCTTCATTCAATATCCGTTCAGCTATTTTTAAATCTCTTTTTTCACGAGATTTCTTTTTCCAGGGCAGAGATGTGATCCAATCAAGATAATTACGGCATACAGTTCCCTCAGCAGACATGGGAGGCATGGCTTCCAGGCGTTCTAGTTCCTTTTTCGCCTTCTCCTCCGCATCTTTGGGCATTTTTGCTTTTACTATTTTTTTGCGTAGCTCATCTATTTCATTGTCCTTGTCTTGTTTTTTCACGTTGATGCCAGGTGGGAAAGCCTTAGTTCCAGATTGTTTATAATGTCCGGAAATCTTGCCTCCCCTTTTTAAGCTGGAATGAATTTTTAAGATTTCTCCTTCCAGAATGTAATTCATTCTCTGTAGCCTTTCGATCTGGTTAGTTATCTCAAGGATATTTTGTTTTTCATTTATTGATAAATAAAGATGAGAAGCAATGATATCTGATATCCGCCCCGGGGAATTTTCTCTCAAAGAAGGAATTATGGAATTAAAACTGGCATGCTTGCGAAGCTTTAGATAATCTTCAAAAAGAGCCAAAGTCGCACCTAAAACTTCTTTTGTTTTTTCTCCATCAGCAGGAATTTCTTTCACTTCTTTAGCCAGGACCTGGTGAAAAGGATAGATACTAAGAAATTCAATTATTCTAGCTCTCTTTTCACCCTCTACAATGACTTTGATATTGTTATTATCTATTTTTACGACACGTATTATCTTAGCAACTATCCCCATAGTGTAAATATCACGGGGCTGAGGAATATCAATAGATGCATCCATCTGGGCAGAAAGAAAAACTTTTTTTTCTTTGGATGATGCTTTTTCTAAAGCTTTGATCGAGGATTCCCGGCCAATTATAAATGGAACCAGCGTAGAAGGGAAAACAACCATATCTCTCAAAGGAATCAAAGGAAGACTTTCAATGACTTCTCTTCTGTTTTCTTGCTGCATTATTAAACTCCAATTACTCTTTTTATGTTCTCATAATACAATTTATTATCTTCAACCATTTTTTTTGTAATCTTTATAGAGGGAGTATTACTTGAAGAAGGAATATGAAACATAATATCCAGCATAAGATCTTCAATTATACTTCTGAGACCACGTGCACCCAATTTTTGCTCCATTGATCTACTTGCTATAGAAACGAGGGCCTCAGTAGTGAAATCAAGCTTTGTACCCTCCATTTCAAACATCTTTTGGAATTGTTTTACAAGAGCGTTTTTTGGTTTGGTGAGTATATTTACAAGATCATTTTTATCCAAATCGGAAAACATAGTTACTATAGGTATCCTCCCCACTAATTCAGGGATTAAGCCATATTTTATAAGATCTTGAGGGATCAACTGATCAAATATTTTGTCCTGATTTCGAATATTTCCCCTAAAATTCCCGGCATTGAATCCTACTAAAGTTTTTCCTATACGCTCCGAAATAATTGAATCGAGTCCGATAAAAGAGCCACCCAATATAAAAAGAATATCAGCTGTATCTATTGGAATATATTCCTGCTGAGGATGTTTTCTTCCTCCCTTAGGGGGGACATTGGCTATTGTGCCTTCTATGATCTTTAGCAAGGCTTGCTGTACACCTTCTCCAGATACATCACGTGTAATTGAGGGGCTGTCGCTCTTACGGCTAATTTTATCAATTTCATCAATGTAAATGATCCCCTTTTGTGCTCTTTCAATGTTTCCATGCGAGGCTTGAAATAGCTTTAAAATAATATTCTCAACATCCTCACCGACATAACCCGCCTCTGTAAGGGTTGTAGCATCAGCAATGGCAAAAGGAACGGAAAGTATTTTAGCCAAAGTCTGGGCCATTAATGTTTTTCCGGTCCCGGTAGGGCCTATCAGTAGAATATTGCTTTTGGTAAGCTCTACATCATCATTTTTTTCGTTCTGATAATTTATTCGTTTATAATGATTGTAAACAGCTACAGATATTTTTTTCTTGGCACCTTCCTGGCCTATGATATATTCATTAAGCAATTTATTTATTTCGAAGGGCAATAAAAACCTGGTTTCTTCCTCTTTATGCTCTTTCTGTTTTTTTTCAGCAAAGATTATAGTGTGTGCTATTTCAATACAAATATCACAGATGTATATTCCTCCAGGCCCGGCAATTAATTTTTTGACTAGAGGTTGGGAACGGTTACAAAAATTACATCTTGCGGTTTTATCAGTGTGTTGGTTTATATCATCCATTATCTTTTCTTTTAGATAACATTTTATCAATAATCCCATACTCAATAGCTTGGGTAGGAGTCATAATAAAATCACGTTCAACATCATTCTGTATCTTTTTCTTAGTTTTTTTTGTATGAAAAACAAGTATATTGTTAATATTCTCTCGCATCCTTAATATTTCTCTTGCTTTTATTTCAATATCAGTAGCTTGCCCTTTAATTCCTCCATATGGCTGGTGAATGATAATACGTGCATTTGGAAGAGAATAACGTTTTCCTTCTGTTCCGGCTGCCAACAGCACAGCTGCCATACTGGCCGCCTGTCCTACACATATTGTAGATATATCAGAGCTGATAAATTGCATTGTATCGTATATTCCTAATCCTGATGTAATACTACCTCCCGGAGAATTAATGTAGATGGAAATTTCTTTTTCCGGGTTTTCCGCTTCAAGAAAAAGAAGCTGCGCAATAACTGAGTTAGCAACTGCATCATTGATCTCTGAACCTATAAAAACAATTCTATCTTTGAGGAGGCGTGAATAAATATCATATACGCGTTCTTTTCTTCCTTCTTTTTCAACGATAAAGGGGATTTGATTCATTGGATAAAATACTATTCAATTATAGCGTTTTCGACCAAAAAGTCAACTGTCTTTTTCAGTACAAGGTTTTGTTTAAGTTCTTGCTTTTTACCACTTTTATTGACAGAGTCAACTACCTTGGGCAAAGGAACCTTATTGGCTTTAGCAATTTCCTTTAGTTCCTCGGTTATCTCTGCTTCCGAAACCTCCAGATTTTCTTTCTCGGTTATTTTGTTTAAAATCAGGTGATTTTTTATATTCCTCTCAGCATTGCTCCTGGCCTCTTCCTGTATTTTCTTAATTTCTTCTTTGTTGAATTTTTGTTTGGGCCTGGATTCTTGAAACCGCCTTAAATTGGCTAATGTTTCTTGCTGGACAATAGATTCCGGAAGCTCAATGTTAACCTTATCGGCTATTTTTTGAATTATCTCATCAGAGGTTTCTCTTATTTCAGAATTTTCCTTAGTATTTGACATTTCTTTCTTTATTTCTGCTTTTAATTCATTCAGGGTTTCGAATTTTCCAATTTCTTTGGCAAATTCATCATTAATTTCTGGCAGTTTTTTTTCTTTTACAGATTTTACTAACAAGGAATATTCCACATCTTTTCCAGCAAATTTTTTATTAGGGTGATTTTTTTCATAATTTACAACAAATTTTTTTTCTTCATTCTCCGTCATACCTATAATGTTTTCATTAAGGGACTTTTCATTATCCTTATGCCCTGCTAAAATATATGTTTTTTCTGTCGGTAATAATTTTTTTGTCTTAGTATCCTTTCCTTTTATTTCGATCATCACATAATCATTATCAGCCACTCCCCTTTTTTCTACCGGGATATATTGAGCATACCTTTCTCTCAGCTCTTCTAAAGATTTATTCACATCCTTATCTGAAAATGACTTTATTTTCTTTTTAATTTTTATTTTTTTATATTCCGGCAAATTGAAATCCGGCCATAATTCATAATGAGCAGTCAACTTTAGAGGTTGATCCTCTTCAAAAGAAACATCCGTAATGATCGGTGAAGTAACCGGAACAACTTTAAGTTTCTTTAGTTCTTTTTTTATTACATCAGGTGCAAGAGTATTTATCAAAGACTCTTTTATCTCAGAATAGTACATATTTTTAACAACATTTTTTGGAGCCTTTCCTGGTCTGAATCCTTTTATTTTGGCACTATTACTAAAGCTTGTCAGAGTTTTTTCAAATTCTTTGCTTACTTCATCCGCTGGGATTTCTACTTTAAGTTCATGATTGCATCCATTAGTTTTTTCTTCTTTTTCCTCTTTTTCTTTCATGGTTTTCCTTTTTTCATTCATTTTTGGAATGGGCAGAGCGGGAATCGAACCCGCAATCCTTTAACAGGAACTAGGTCCTAAACCTAGCGCGTATGCCAATTTCGCCACCTGCCCCTATTCATAAAATTGCTAAATTTCTTTTTGATTCATCAAATATTTGGGTGGTAGAGAAAAAAAAGCTTTGATACTAAGGTAGTTTTTTACCATAACCTGATAGTTTTGTCAATTTTGTCCGGATTTTTCTTCCAATTACTGGCAATACTTTCGACCGCATCCAGGGAGGCTTGTATTTCTTCCTTTGTATGAGCATAAGATATTGCCCCGTAACCATGGAAAGTATTAAATCCTTTATTTATCATCGCCAATCTAAATATTTTTTCCCGCATTTCGAAATTACTGACTTTTTCATTCCAAACCTCATCCGGAGATACAAGATGATCCACTTTCTCTCTTAGAAAATGCACCCCGACAATAGAAGAATTTATTCCCATCGATTCGTTTTTTCCTGTACATTTAACATTGAAACCATTTTTAATGAATATCTCTTCAATTCCCTTTCTAACAATTTCTCCCATTTTGTTGATTTTGGGATATATTTTTCCTTCTTCTTTTATTAAATATTTTAGAAACGTCAATCCGGAAATTAAAGAAGAAGGATGGGCAGAAAATGTTCCCCCTTCAAATTTTACACCTCTATTTGGATTTGTTTTAGGATCACACAAACTAAGAATTTCTCCCCTGCCGGCAACCCCGCTTAAAGGCATCCCTCCCCCGATACTCTTTCCTAACACAGTCATATCAGGTTCAATTCCATACAAACTTTGCAGAAAACCAGCATGGAAGCGAAATCCTGACACAACTTCATCAAATATCAATATTGCCCCATATTTTTTTGTTAATTGTCTGGCTTTATCAAGATATTTTTTAGCCCCAAATATAAACCCACCGGCTCCTATAAAAGGCTCAATAATAAAGCAAGCAATACGATCTCCATTTTTATCAAACTTGTCTTTAAGGTCCTGGCAATCATTAAACCGGGTGGTTATTATAGTGTCTTTTAACTCATAGGGCAGGCCGGCTGATTCTACTTTGTTAAATCCATTTTTATATGAGGAAATTCCTTTAAGAGCATAAGGCTGAGATCCATGCCACCCCCCCCCGATTTTTAAAACTACACTCCTATTTGTGAATGATTTTGCCAGCATTACTGCATACATAGTTGCCAAAGTACCACTGGTTGTAAAACGGATTTTATCAGCGCTACAACGGCTCAGGATCAGATCAGAAAGCTCCTTCTGAAATTTATTAGGAAACCCTGTTATAAGCCCCTGTCCTTTTTGAAAATAAGCTATTAAAGCAGCTCTGACGATTTGGGGATTATGCCCAAGGATGTTGCTGAAATGTCCCTGCCAAAAGTCGATATATGTATTTCCGTCTATATCTCTTACTTTCGAACCAGAACAATATGAGTCATAAAAAGGAAAAGGATAAAACAGTCTTAAATTATGACTCCCTCCCCCAACTTGACTTTTTTTGGCCGAATGAAAAAAAGCTTCTGATTTTGGGTTTTTCTTCCTGTATTCCTCTGTAATTTCAGCCCATAGAACTTTTGACACTGAATTTTTCATGTGAAATTGAGAGGCAGTCTTGTTTTTCTTTTAACGCAAGTATTTCTGTAGTTTTGATGCCATATCCGGGTCAAATGTCTTAAGTTTGTTGTAAATTTCTCTAGCGCTGTAATTATCCTTCAGGTTTAAATAAACAATTCCCAGATTATAATAAGGCAGCCCATAATCCGGCCGCAACTCGATCGTTTTTTGAAGCGGCTCTACTGCAGATGACCATTTTTTCTGCTGCATATAATTTACCCCCAGATTAAACCATCCATTTGAGTCATCGGGAGCGACTGCAACCAGTTTTTTAAAAGCATCAACTGCATTAGAATATTTTTTCATTTGGGAATAGCTGTATCCCATATTAGCATATGCGTATACAAAATCCGGTTTAAGCTCGATCGATTTTTTAAACGATTCAATAGATTCTGCATATTTTTCCTGCTTAACCAACATAGCTCCCATATTATAATACGATTCATGATTATTCGGATCTAAATCAATTAATCTTTTTGCAACAATTACTGCTTTCTCTGGCATTTTTGCTTCATCATACATTCTGATAACATTGTTAAAGTAGACTTTAGCATCTTCCGGGGAAATTTGGGCCAGATTGGAATAAATATCTTCTGCTTTATCATATTGGCCATCTTTCTGATAACACTGAGCTAGCCTGTAGTTAATGTTAATCGACTGAGAATCTAACTTAAGAGCTTCCTCAAGGGCCGGAATTGCTTTATCATGCTGTTCAAGTTCTAAGTAGCACTGTCCAAGCTGTAAATAAGCATCCTGGGGATTATTACTATTAAGCTCTAAGTATTTTGTAAAATTCTCTGCAGCTTTTTCATAACTCTTCTGTTCCTTATATGCCTGTCCTATCAATAAATAGGCACTTTTATGGTCAAAATTAAGTTGTACCGCTTTTTCCAAAGCAGTTACAGCATCACTCCATTTCCTCATTTTTATATAGACTAATCCCAATCCCATATAGGCATTATCCAGGCTGGGTTTCAAACCGATTATTTTTTTATATGTCGTTTCAGCCGATGAATAATTTCTTTGCTTTGAATATGTTTCGGCAAGCATTATCATGACATCAAGTTCTTCAGGTTTTATAGTTAAAACTTTTTTGAGGTATTTTGCGGCTTTTCTAGAGCTTCCCAGGGCTTTATAAAGTTTAGCAGCAAGATAAGAACCTTCATAAGTCTCGAAATATTCTTCATTTTCCCAATTTTTAAATTTAATCGCTTCTCCGGATTTTTCCACTTTGTTAATAAGAGCGGCAGGAACTACAATTTTCGTTCCTGTTTCCGGATACATCATTATTCCAACTAACTGTCCATTTTTATCAAAAACAGGTGCTCCGCTTAATGATTCAGTTGAAGTTATATTAAGATCAGCTTCCTTGAGGCCTGTTTCAAATTCCGCAAGATTAATAACTTTTCCTTCATAAAATTTAATTTCTCCTACTTCATTTCCACCCACAACAGTAAGCTCATCACTAAATTTAATTCCGGCAAAAGTTTCCGGAGTCAATGCCGGGGCTTTGCTTTTAACTTGTAATACAGCCAGGTTATATTCTTTGTTATGCGAGATTATCCCTATCATTTTTACTTTTTTCCCTCGATAATCTCTACCTTCTGCCGTTTTACCTTGGCTTATTAAATGATAATTTGTGAGCATAAGGCCTTTCCCTATTATAAATCCAGTCCCTCTGGCAATGTCTTCCTTGTCTTCTCCCTTAACAACAAAGGAGACAACACTTTCCTTATTTTTTTCAAAAATACTGGAAGCTTCCTCAGATTGAGAATAGAGAAAAGAAAACGACATAAAAATTAGAGCTAGTATTCCAAAAAATACTCCACATTTCTTAATATTCATTGTGACCTCCAAATATATTTAACAATTTCTTCAAGGTAAATCTAACATCTTGACTAATCCAATGTCAAATGCTTTTACTTTATTTCCCCAATTTTTTATAAGCTTCTGAGCCTTAGGCAAGAATCAGGTTAATTGCCCTGAATCTTTTAACTGCTTTTCTCTATTTACATTGCATAACTTTCCATTTAAAGTTAGCCTGATCTATGTATTAAGAAATGGCCAAGATAGAAAAAGTAAAAGTTACCTATCTATTTACTCTTTTAGGTATTGTTTTTTGGATCGCAGCAATTTTTTTGGCTCCGTATTTAAAAAGCCTAGCATCACCTCTTCATAAAATAATCTATTATTCATTTTCAAAAATATGTCACCAGGCAGAATCACGCTGCTTTTTTATTTTTGGAAATAAAATGGCAGTATGTTCCCGCTGCCTTGGTATATATATCGGTTTTTTAGCCGGAACTTTATATTATCCTGTTATAAGAGGTTTTAGGATACTGTCTCTCCCAAAGCACAAAACATTTTTATTAACTACAGTTCCTATCGGCATTGATTTCATAGGGAATTTCTTTTTTCTCTGGAGCACAGCCGGATGGCTAAGGTTTTTATTTGGCTTCATCTGGGGTACCGTATTACCTTTTTACTTTATAACCGGAATATCGGATTTTATTTTAAACTTGAATTTTCATAGCAAAAAGAAATAGAATATAAAAAAATATTATGGAGAAGCAGTAATGAATGAACAAAGACCTGGAATGTTTATACCGGCTCTTATCGGCGGTGGGATTGCTGGATTATTAGCTGGTATTCCCCTGGTAAGCTGCCTTTGCTGCCTTTGGATAATAGGAGGAGGAATTATTGCCGTTTATTTCCTAGCTAAAGATTCTTCTGTAGCCCTTGGCCCTGGAGATGGAGCTATTGTAGGAGCTTTTTCAGGAATAATTGCTGCTGTAGTCGAACTCCTAATCAGTATTCCCTTATCTCCCTTAGAAAATAAGCTATTCAAAAATTTGCTAGCAGAATTATCTGAATATATAGATGAGATGCCTGCCGGATTTGAATCCATGATGGATAATTCTTTTAAAGCTCCTCTTTATATGCTCTTGCTGGGCCTAGTAATTAGTGTTGTCATTTTTTCTGCCCTGGGGGCATTAGGTGGAATCATCGGCATATCCATATTTAAAAATAGGTCTAGCAAATCTTCTCAAGGAGTTATAGATGTTCCTAAAGACTCAATTAAGACAGAGAACTCAGATAATAGTAAATCCTGAATCAGATAAGGGCCGTACTGGCAAGAGATGGAAAAACATCAAGGAATCTCTTCATACTTTTTTTAAAGAATTTAAATATGAATTCACTGAGAAACCTATGCATGCAACTGAAATCTCCAGGGCAGCAATTAAAGAAGGAACTGAACTCATTGTTGGTGTAGGAGGAGATGGCACCATGCATGAGATCGCGAATGGCTTTTTTGAAAATCAGAGAATTATTAATCCTGAAACTGTTTTAGGAGTATTACCTTCGGGTACAGGATCTGACCTGAGCAAGAGTCTGAATATTCCTCCCGGAATAAAAAATGCTTTAGAAATAATAAAAAATGCTCCCAACAGGTTGATCGACACTGGTAGAGTAAGATTCAAGTCTAAATCAGGTGAAAATAAAGAACGTTTTTTTTTGAATATAGCTGATTTTGGAATCGGGGGAGAAGTCGTCCGGCATGTCAATCTCAACCGGATGAAAAGAAAAAAATCTTCCTATCTGCAATGTTTAATAACGACCTTTATAAATTATAAAAATAAGAAGCTGAAACTAATAATTGACGGCAAAGAACATCCTCCCGATGAGTATATGGTAGGAGCGATTGCTAATGGTAAAATATTCGGAAAGGGAATGAAAATCGCACCTGAAGCCTGTTTAGACGACGGCTTATTTGACATAGTGCTTATAAAAGGCATGAATATGTTTGAGTTCTGTTTAAATGCCTGGCGTTTATATTCAGGATCTCATCTTAAGCATCCCAAGACATCATTGATCCGCGGTAAAAAGATCGAGGTCGAACCTATAGAAGGGGAAGATGCTCTTATTGAAGTTGACGGAGAGCAATTGTGCTCAGCACCAGCAACATTTGAAATTGTTCCTAAGATATTTCCTATAAAAGCATATTTATAGGATACTTCATATAAAGCTGAGGGGATGGATACGCTCGCTTCAGATTTTTAACGCCATTCTTCGTCCGCTCTTTTCGGCTGCTGCGCAACTCCCCCCGTCCGTGGGTCAGACATGCTCCCAGTCCGGCTTTGCCGGATTCCCTCAAAGACCGGGCTCAGAAGGCTAAATCTTCAATGTCGCTTAATCCATTCCCTCAGCTTTATCTTGTTCGTATTTTTAGCTTTATTATTTCTTTATATAACTCTTATAAAGATTGTAGTCATTTGTAAGAACGGTTCTGCCATTTTCATCAATATATTTATATATTTTTGTATAATTACGAATTAGGGGTTTATTGTAGGCTGCTTGAATGGTTTTTATATAATTAATAGTCTCAGGATAGGGAGGTATTCCCTTATATTTTTTAACAGCTTCCTGGCCGGCATTATAAGCAGCAAGAACGAGTTTAGTGTTGCGGTTATACAGTTTAACTAGATCATTTAAATATTTAACTCCGCCTTCTATATTATCAGCCGGGTCATAGAGGTCTTTAACACCATACTGTTTCCCGGTATCCGGCATTAACTGCATAAGCCCCACTGCTCCTTTATTGGAAACTGCCCTTACATTGTAATTTGACTCTGCCTTTATTATTGAGTGAATTAGGTCAGGAGGCACATTGTATCTCCTTGCCATTGTTTTAATTATATTGTCATATTTTACTTTCGGGCTGGATAATACCTGCAGCGCTTCTATATAGAAAGAATTACAAACAAAATAAACCATTATTAATATAATCGATTTTTTATTCATATTCCTAAACTTTTTGAATAATTCAGATTAATAATGCCAGATATATTAATAAAAATCAATCACCTCTTAGGGTGATATTTTTATCCAGCATTTCTTCAATTATGGAATAGCTTTTTTTCAGAGATCTGCTTAATCCTTCAGTCTGAGGCCCTCCGGCCTGAGCAAAATCAGAACGCCCACCTCCTCCCCCTCCAATAAAAGGAGCTAGCTGCCGGATAATCTCATCAGCCCTTATTTTGTTTAACAGATCTTTAGTTACTGCGACTACTAGTGACGCCTTACTTTCCGAAGTTGACCCAAGAATAACGATCCCTGACTTAATTTTTTGTTTGAATTCATCAGCCATTTCCCTGAGTTCAGAATTGTTAAGACCCTCTACTATTTTGACAAAAACTGAAATATTTTTAATTTTCCTGGTTTCTTCTTCATTTTTTTGCAGATTCTTTCGGGCAATTTTCCGCCGTAAATTTTTATTCTCTTTTTCCTTATCTTTTATGCCAATTTTTAATTTATCCAGCTGGGACAAAATATCTTCCTTGGAAGAACTTAAGCATTGTTGTATTTCAAGCAATAGATCCTCATTTTCCTGGACATATTCCACCGCTTTTAGTCCTGTTAGAGCTTCAATCCTACGTATACCTGCAGCTATGCTTCCTTCTGAAATAATTTTAAATAGACCAATATTTCCTGTATTTTCTACGTGAGACCCACCACACAGTTCCTTACTAAAATCTTTAACTGTAACTACTCTGACATCTTCCTTATATTTTTCCTCAAATATCGCTACAGCACCTTCTTTAATTGCCTGTTCATAAGAAGTAATCCGGGTTGTTATAGGGATATTTTCCTGAATTTTCTCATTGACCTGTGACTCTATCGCCTTTATCTCCTGAATGGGAATAGAATCAAAATGGGTAAAATCAAATCTAAGCCGTAGAGGTGATACAAAAGAGCCCGCTTGTTTTACATGATCACCCAGGATTTGCCGGAGTGAAGAATGAAGAAGATGGGTTGCGCTATGATTTTTACTTATGGACCTTCTCCTTTCTTTATCAATGGCAGCTTCTACTAAGTCACCGACTTTAATAATCCCTGAAACAACTTTAATTTTATGCGAGATTATATCTGGAAGTGGAGAAAACACCTTTTCAACCAATGCAGAAAAATGAGTGTTTTTTAAAATTCCTTTATCCCCTACCTGTCCTCCGGCCTCAGCATAAAAGGGAGTTTCATTAAGAAAAGCCTCTCCCTTATCCCCCTTTTTTAAGCTCTCAACAATAGTCCCATTCTGCATCAAAGCTTGTATTTCAACATCTATGGCATTGTCATTCTTATATCCGAAAAACCAAGTTTTCAGGTCTTTGACCTTTTCATACGCTTCAATTTTATTTTGTTTAGCATCCCCTTTCCATGCTTGCCTGGCTCTTGTTCGCTGCTTTTCCATTTCGTTATAAAAGCCGGATTCATCTATAGAGAGTGTTTCTTCTTCTGCAAGTTCTTTGGACAGCTCAAGAGGAAAACCATGTGTATCATAAAGCTTAAACACTCCATCTCCTGAGATAATTTTCTCCTTATTCTTTTTTGCCTTAGATATATATAGTTGGAATGTTTTAATTCCAGCAGACAAAGTAGAATAAAATCTTTTTTCTTCAGCTTGGCATACTGTCGAGATATATGAAGCTGAAGATATCATCTCAGGATAACTGTCCTTCATAACATCAATTACACATCCTGTAAGCTTAAAGAGAAAAGGTTCATTTAATCCTAATCTATTGCCGGCTCTAAATGCCCTCCGGATTAACCTGCGCAAAACATATCCTCGCCCCTCATTAGCCGGCATAATCCCATCGCCTATTAAAAAAGAGATGGCTCTTAGATGATCTGATATGACTCTTATCTGGATATCGTTTTCTTCCAAAGATGGGTACTCGTAATCACACAAATCACATACCGCATTAATAATAGGCATAAAAAGTTCAGTATCATAATTACTTTTTTTCTTTTGAAGAACCGTTACCATTCGTTCAAGCCCCATTCCAGTATCAACTGA
>CBFDDY010000022.1:0-14996 GCA_965603705.1 uncultured bacterium
GGGGATTATGTTATTTTCTATGACATAAGAGGGGAGAGAGAAGTACAGTTGACAGAAAGCCTTATAGAAAAAGATTTCTCTCAATTCCCTGTAAAGAAAAATAACTTGATGAATTTTGTAACAATGATCGAATATAATTCATCCCTGAATGTAAAAGTCGCATTTCCCCCTGAAGGGAGAATTAAAAACACTTTGGCTGAGGTGCTTTCTAAGCAGGGAATCGGTTTTTGTAAAATCTCTGAGTCCGAAAAAGCAGTACATGTCGGCTATTTTATGAATGGAAAAAACGAGGAGCTCTTTCCCGGAGAAGAAAGGATTGTAGTGCCTTCTCCTGAAGGAATAGATTCATATGCTGAAAAACCGGAAATGAGTGCAAGCGGGGTGACAAAAAAGATCGTTTCAAAATTAAAAGACCCATCTTGTTCGCTGGTGATCGCTAATCTTGCTAATGTGGATGTGGTCGGACACATTGAGGATAAAGCTGCTGTTATTGATGCGGTTGAAGCAGTTGATGGAGAGTTGGGCAAGATAATTGAAAATTGCCGGCGGAATAAAGTTGCCTTACTTGTTACTGCAGATCATGGCACAGTTGAGGAATGGTTATATCCTGATGGCCAGATAAATACAGGACATACTCGTAATGCAGTTCCTTTTGTGCTGGCGGATTTTTCAGTTAACAAACCAAAAAATCGAACTCTTTGTTTAAAGGGCGAGCTTGCAAATGTAGCTCCGACTATACTTGAGTTAATGGGGCTGGATAAACCTGAGGAAATGACAGCAAAAAGCCTTCTTGAGAAAAACGAGGATCAATATGATCCGGCTGATAAAATTTTACTGCTGATCTTGGATGGCTGGGGTTTGAGAAGAGAAAAAAAAGGGAACCTGATTGCAGAAGCTAGAACTCCAATTTTTGACAGCTTATGGTCCAGTTTTCCGCACGTCCGGCTGAAGGCTTCGGGAGAAACCGTAGGGATGCCTGAGCATACAGTGGGAAATTCCGAATCCGGTCATCTTCATTTAGGAGCAGGGAGGAGGATCCTTCTGGACAGGGTGAGGATCGATAATGCCATTGAGGACGGTACTTTTTTTAATAATAAATCATTTCTCTGGGCTATAGAAGGTGCTAAACAGCAGAATAAGGCACTACACCTTTTGGGAATTGTATCTCATTACAGCTCTCATGGGACTATCAAGCATCTCTTTGCTCTTTTGAAGATGGTAGCAAAACATGGATTAAAGGATGTTTTTATCCATGCATTGATCGGAAGGAGAGGAGAAAAACCTGAAAGCGGAGCTGTTTATATAGCTAAAGTTGAAGATATGTGCCGTTTAGTTAAGGTTGGGGAGGTTGCTACTGTTATTGGACGATTTTGGGCTCTGGATCGTGAGGAGAAGTGGGATCGAATTGAAAAGACTTACCGGGCATTTGTATATGGTGAAGGAGCAAAGGTTGAGAAGTAGAAATTAGAAAAAGGGAACTTTCTTTTATATAGTTCGTATATTAATGTGATGAATGTAGAAAATGTAGAAGTTAAAGACCTTCATTTCAATTACGGAAAGGTTAAAGCCTTGGATGGAGTGAACCTTAAACTGCCGGGGGGGGCAATTGGGCTTTTAGGTCCTAATGGAGCCGGCAAGAGTACTTTAATTAAAATATTACTCGGATTTCTTACTCCGGATAAAGGAGAGGGGCTTGTCTTGGGTTATGATATAAAAAAGCAGCAATCCTCGATTCGGCGGTATGTGGGATATATGCCTGAAAGTGACTGTTTGATCCCGGGCATGGATGCAGTTTCCTTTACTTCCTATCTGGGAGAGCTATCCGGGATGCCCCGGCAGGAAGCTATGAAACGTGCTCATGAAGCATTATTTTATGTAGGTTTGGAAGAAAGTCGCTACCGTAACCTTGAGACCTACTCAAGCGGGATGAAACAAAGGCTTAAGCTTGCTCAGGCTATTGTTCATGATCCCAAACTAATATTTTTAGATGAACCGACCAGTGGATTGGACCCGCGGGGACGGATAGAAATTTTGGATCTTATTATGGATATATCTTCAAAAAAGGATATTCAGGTTCTTATCTCTTCTCATATCCTTTCCGATATTGAGAGCGTATGTTCGTATGTAGTGATTTTAAATAAAGGAGAATTAGCTTCTCAGGGGAAAATAAGCGACCTCAAACAGATCAACTACAGTCTTTATGAGATTAAAGCTATGGAAAATGTTGAAAGGTTTATTGATGGCTTAAGTAATATCGGCTGTAAAGTAGAACAGACAACGGACAAGTTGATAAAAGTGTATTTGCCTCCGGAAAAAAATCCTCAAGAGATAATAAGTATAGCTGTGGAAGAAAAAACTCAAATACGGCATTTTGTGAAAAGCCAAACATCACTTGAAGATATTTTTGCGGACGTAGTGGGAGTTGATTGATGTCGATAAAAGAGAAAGGCTATGCCCATTGGGATGGGAAACTAAAAAAAATGAAATTTCCCTGGAAGCCGATTACTAAGTATGGCATTAAATTAACTTTTAAAAAGAAGTTTTTTAAATTTTCATTTTTCTTAACTTTGGTTCCGGCCCTAATATATTTGGCGGGAATTTATGCTTCGGAAAAAATTGAAGATTTTTCTTTCTTAACCCGCGATTCAGATACGCTTTCTTTTCTAACAGTAAATCCTAAGTATTTCAGTAGTTATTTTACCAGTGACATTTTGCTGTTTATGATCGTTTTGTTAATGGTGTTTTGTGGTGCAGGGCTTATTTCTGATGATTTAAAATACAACTCGCTTCAACTTTATTTTTCCCGGCCAATCAAAAAAAATGATTATTTCATGGGGAAAGCTGCTGTGATAGCTTTTTTTATATTCATAGTGACTCTTATTCCCGGCATCGTTTTTATTCTTATTAAATTGATATTTTCAGGTAGTTTTAAATTTTTAGCTTCCTTCCCCTGGCTGTTTTTTTCTGTTGTCGGTTATTCTATTTTTATTACCACTTTTTTTGCTAGTTATACTCTGTTTTTATCTTCTATTAATAAAAACAGGCGCTATGTAGGGATATTTATTTTTGGTCTATATTTTTTTTCTGAAATAATTTCTGAAATATTTTTTGGAATATTTAAAAGCAAATACTTTGCCCTTTTGTCGGTTAAAGTTAATCTTCAACAGGTAGGTGCCGGATTTTTTGGGCAAAAACCCACTTATGATATTCCCTGGATAATATCTTTTTTGATTATCACAATGATCTGTATTTTGGCCGCGATCGTATTGAAAAGGAAAGTCCGAAGTGTCGAGGTAGTAAAATGAACCCGGTAATTCAGACGGATAAACTTTCGAAATGGTATGGAAATGTACTGGGATTAAGCGATGTTTCCCTAAAGATCGAAGCTGGGATCACAGGTCTTTTAGGGCCCAATGGAGCGGGAAAATCCACTTTTATGAAATTGATGACAGGGCAGCTGAAGCCTAACATCGGAAAAGTTTTAATCCAGGGGGAAAGAGTCAGGAATAACTATACACTTTTTTCAAGAATGGGATATTGTCCTGAATATGATGTTTTTTATGATGAGTTGACTGGGTGGCAGTTTATAAAGAGGATGCTAAAACTTTATCATATTTCTTCTCCTGATGTTGAAAAAAAAGCAAAAAAAGCAATGGAAATAGTAGAACTGATGCAGGATAAAGACAGAGTTATTCGCTCCTATAGCAGAGGTATGCGGCAGAGATTAAAATTTGCGCAGGCTATTGCTCATGAGCCTGAAATATTACTCCTGGATGAGCCTTTAAATGGCCTGGACCCGCTGGGAAGGCGCAAGCTGATACAGCTTATTAAGGCATACCGGGATGAGGGTAAGTCCATAATCATTTCCAGTCATGTTCTTCCAGAAATAGAGGTTTTGACTAATAAAATAGTTCTTATTCATCAGGGAAAGATTTTTGCTCAGGGAGATATCCATTACATTCGGGATTTGATTGAGAACCATCCGCATATGATTTCTATTATCTGCAGTAATAGACGGAAATTTGCCTCAAAAATTATTAAAGAAGAATATGTGCTAAAAATCGAATTTGGAAAAGCAGATAACCAGGTGATGATCGAGACCAATGATAGAGATAAGTTTTTTTCCAGCCTGCCTTCTGTTTTAATGAATAATGATATTAGAGTTGAGGAAATTACTTCTCCGGATGATAACCTTCAGGCAGTTTTTGATTATTTAATTGGAAAATAATATGGAACATACAGACACAGGCAGGTTTAAATTTTATCTGAAATCTATCAAACAGGTTTTTTCCTTCTTTTTTTTCCTTGGAAAGCGGGCCAGGAAAACCAAAGCTTTTTATCTCCTCAGTTTTCTCCCTGTAATAATCTCGTTTGTGATAAAATTTGCCCTGATCTTTTCTGAGCATGGAGAGATCCAGGAGATACAGGGGATATATATTTTTACTAACATAATTATGGCTTTTTATCTTCAATTTCTGATCCTGGTTTTGGCTTTATTCTTTGGTACTTCTGTCTGCTCTGAGGAACTGGAAGGAAAGAATCTAACTTATCTTGTTACCAGGCCTATTCCCAAAATGTCTATTATCTTGGGTAAATACGCAGCTTATACAATATTGGCTATCTTAATGACAGTTGCAGGAGTAGTGATTTCATTTGTAATTTTAAACTTAGGTGATTTGCTGGATTTTTCCCTCTATAAGATACTGCTAAAAGATATTGCTGTATTAAGTTTGGGATTGATGTGTTATATGGCATTTTTTACTTTTTTCGGTACTTTTCTTAAAAAATCGATAATGTTCGGATTGATATTCAGTTTTGGGTGGGAGAATGTGATTCAGTATTTTCCTGGCTCCACTCAGAGATTTGCAATTGCCCATTATCTAAAGTCATTACTGCCTGCTCCCACAACAGGAAGGTTTGCTTTTTTAATTTTCCGTCTGGAACCGACATCGCCGCTAATATCGGTTTTTATGCTCTTCCTTATTACAGCGGTTTTTCTTACCTTAGCCTGCCTGTTGTTTTCTTATAAAGAATATATACTTGAAGACTAACCTTTATTATTCATAAAAAAATGGCGATGTTTTTATTATTAATTTCTTTTCAGTGATATGCAAGATTTTTTCGAGAATGATTATTTTAACAATTTTCGTGTTTTTATTTTTAATCGCCATTTTTTTACCCTCCGGGCGAGCCGATCTCACCGCATCTGCTTTGTTACAGTGGATTCGCGGTGAAGGACCACAGCTTCATCCCCTGTGCCTCGCATCTACGGCAACCTCGACTTGTGAATTAACCAGGATCATATCTCAGAATCAGAAGGCTAAATCTTCAATGTCGCTTCAGCCACATCAGAATTCCATAAGCTTCAAGACTTTTAACTAAAATTTCAAATTTTACTGCATTTCCTGAAGTTCCTGTTTTTCGCAGGGACATACCAGTGTCCATCCTTTACAACTGCTGTATTCAAACGTTTTATTTCTTTTCCGGTTCGGAAGGAGGCAATTCTTTTTTAAGTTTTGTAAGGAGTTCTTCAGGTATAGTAGCCGAGATAGAGATGAATTCAGAGGTTGATGAGATTTCAATTGTGTTCATAAGTTCGCCGATTTCAGGTTTTTCAGCTGCAGCCATAGCTCCGAGGGCCTTAAAGCCATTTAATTGAGTGGCTATCTGCTGGTTTTTTTCAGCATCAGCACTGCCCCCTTTAATTTCCAGCATTATATTTTTGTTTTTATAGTCAACATTGAAAGATACGGATTTGACCGATTTTATGTCTGGAAGCATGGGATTTCCCGCAGCTTCACTTGCAGCTTGAGGTGGGACAAGAACAACACCCCAGACTAAAGTTTTTGTGTTAATTTTATTTAATAGAAGGGAAAGTTCTTCATTTTTGTAGACATCATCTTTATTCCCTTTAGAAACATCGATCACAGCTTTTATCCCAGGTAAAGTTCCAACTGCGATATTGGATTTGTCTAAAAAAGCAAGCCCGGCTTTCTTGCCTTCATCTACACTGTAATAAATATTCATGCCGTTGTATTCTTCTTCTAAGAATTCCTTATCCTCTTCTTGAGCTTTTTTCTTTATGACAGAAAGAAGGGCCTGGGGGTCATGTTTAATATTAACAATACCGACAACTTCCTCATCTTCCTCGCCTTTAAACATTGCGGCAGTAATGTAATTAAGGTCTTCTTTAGGGTCGATTCCGGTTTTTTCCACGAATTCAAGATATTTCTTATAGCTTTTTTCATCCTTAATTGCCTTGTCAACAACTTCGATTGACATGGCTTTGTGAGCGTCAATAAAAATTACACCTTGAGCATTAACAGGCAATAATTTTATCATGTTTTTAGCAGATGTGGCTTCCGCTTTTGTAGCCTTATTATTGCTGCTGCAAGCTAATAAAGAACTAAGAGCAAGACTGAGAACTAATCCGAGTATCATACTTTTTTTCATTTTTATTCTCCTTTTTTTGGAAATTCATTTCTCATTTAAAGGACTATATCAGAATTTAAGATAAAGAGGCAACTAATTTTTAAAATTATTACTTGCTGAAACAGGAGACTTTATTATAGATTTTGAATATAAGTGGCATTTATGATGAAGCACTGTTTTAGGAGGATAAAGTGCCGGAAATGAAATATAAAAATGACTTTAGTTTTCGGGGATTAGCAAAAAACAGAATGAGTATACGCCGATTTTCAGATAAACCTGTAGAGAGAGATAAAATATTTACTTGTTTAGAGGCTGCTCGGATAGCTCCTTCTGCAGAAAATTCCCAACCGTGGCGTTTTTTGATAGTAGATGATCCTGAGGTAAAAAACAAATTTGCCGGAAAAGTTTTTTCAGGCATTTACAAAGTTTCAAAGTTTGCAGCTAAAGCTCCTGTTTTAATTCTTATTATGGCCCAATTAGATATTGTTGCCCATAAATTAGGAAAACAAATACAGAATGTTCAGTTTCATCTTATTGACATCGGAATTTCAGGCGAGCATTTAGTTCTACAGGCAGAGGAGTTGGGATTGGGTACTTGCTGGATGGGCTGGTTTGATGTAAGAAAAGCCCGAAAATTTTTCAAAATTCCCAAAAAATACAAAATAATTGCTTTAATGCCTGTAGGATATTATGAAAAAAAGCCATCCCGGAAGCGGAAGCGGAAAAGCATGGAAGAGATTGCCTGGTTTAATCGGGTAAAATAAAATCTATATTTCGACTCCGAAGACTCCTTTAAAAGTAAAGCCCAGTATTATTGAAAGTCCGAAAAAGGCAATAAGCCAGTGAAAGTTAATCCCCAACAGTGGGAGGCCTTTATCAGGATATAATATTTCAATAGATTTTATCGGGCTTGACTTTTTTATGGGTGTTTCTAAAGGGAAAAAAAGTATATCAAAAAAGCTACCTTTTAATTTTTTTGGGGAAATTTTACTTAAAGATCTTTGGGCTACAGATACCTGTTTTGATACTTTTTGACCGTCTATATAAATTTCAAGGTTATAGACACCTTTTTTTAGGGGTGAGATTCGCCAATTTATCTCATTTTCCTCTTCGATCCTTAAAGGCGGTGTTTCAATTGAGAAGCCTGAAGATGGAGCAATCTTGAGATCGATTTCAAGTGGATTATAATTATTTTCAAGGTTGACTTTTAGGATTACAGGTTCCCCGGGTTTTAGGGAACTATACCCAAACCAAAAATTCACTTGGATTAGAACAAGAATGACTGGAATTATCATAAATAAAAGGGGTTTAACGGAGTGACTTATATATTTCATGTTGGCCAGGAGGATATTTCCCTGGGCTTTTAAAGAAACACGCATATTATCCGGGAACAAACGCATTTCCAGGAGATGGGATTTAATTTTGTTTTTTGTCCGTTTAATACCTTCCTGGTTTGATGTATATCGGAATACAAGAAGCATTAAAAAACCGGTCAAGAGCGATATAAAGATCATTCCAATCCAGGGATTCATACTCTGAAAAGGCAGGAAAAGAATATCGAATATTTTGTTTATGATCGAATTGAAGGTCCACATTTTTAGTTGTGTTTTATGAGATATACCCCAGGCCCTTTAATTTTTTCTTTACTTCTTCTTCAGAATCAGCTCCATCTAACTGGCTGATCTCTTTTTCCAGGCAATGGGATATGAATTCTTCCGCAGAAGAGTAGCCTGAGATTTCTGCATATTTTTTTACCTTTTCCAAAAGGTTTTTATCTAATTTGACTTTTGCTTTGCCCATTTAATTCTCCTATTAATTATATTATTGGTCTTCCTGTCATATTTTGAGGTGGATCAATACCGAAAATTTTTAGAATTGTCGGTGCCATATCATAAAGTGCGGGGAACTGGGTGTTAATCTTGCGATTCATGAAAAATATACCAGGCACAATATCCGGGGAAACACAGTGGTCGCCGCTCCATTTTGCCGGATTGTCCTCAACTATTTCCTTTGGGATTCTGCCAAGAGGTGATGACCAGGAGATTCTGTATCCTTTATTAAAGCCTAAGATAATATCAGGGGCCTGGTCAACACAAAGGCCTGTATAAATATCTTTAGCCACATAAGCTCGATAAATAGCTCTTTTCCCGGTTTTAGGGTCGTTATAGTGTTCAAGTTTTTTGGCAATTTCCCGGATAAGGTTTTCTTTTTCAGCTCCGGTTGATATGATCCCTTCTGATTCTCTGCCTTGTTCGTTAATATAGAGGCCGTTTAAACCATATGCATATGCTTTAGACCTTGACCAGTCCGTATTGAGGAAAAGGTTGCTCTCTCCCTGCCTGCGCTTATTGATAAGACTGTGATAGCCATTTTCCAGAAGCCAGGTATTGGCATTGAAGGCACGGTTAAAAGGAGTGAAACCATGGTCAGATACAACCATGATTACGGTGTTTTTATCCGCTTTTTTTAAAGCTTTATCCAGTATCTTATCAGCTTCTATGTAAATATTTTGAATTGTATCGCTATATTCAGAAGCTAAAGAAGAGTCGTAGAAGGGATTATCTTTATCAATATGCCGCCAGAACATATGCTGCCGCTGGTCTGTATTGGAAAAGTAATAGAAAAGCACCCCGGAGTCAAAACGGGCTAATTCGTAGTCAAACATATTTAAGCGTTCCTCAAGAACCATGTCATCCTGTTCTAAAAATTCCCTATCATCCAGAATTTCATTGTTTAGAGCTTTGAAGTCTCCGGGGAGGCCTTGGGTATAAAAAGAGCCGAATTTTTCTTCAAGTTCTTTAGCATAGTTATCGGGAGTGGAGATGGGTAATGCTGGATCTCCGGGGTCGATATTTATTGGTGAGATATATAGTTTAAATTCAGGCCTGATTTGTTTGAGGTAAAATTTACAGATACCACTAACACTTTGAGTGGGGATCAGATTAAAATTGAGTTTTTTCCAGGAACTCCATTCTCCTTCCTTAAGAATGAATTCTTGATCTTGGATAGCGATTTTAGCAACCGGATTAACCGGATCCACAAATACTTTAAAGTCTATAGATGTTGCAGGTTCATCTTTTTTAAAAGTATTGATTGGGCCGGAAAGTTTTGCTTCTACCCGGTTTCCTATAACATAGACTTCGTGTATTCTACCGCCGCCGATATCTTGATCAATTTTTGATGGATCGGTTGTATAGTAATTGAAAATACCATAAGAGCCGAGCATATCAGGTGTGTTCATTCCGGAAATGGTTTTCTGTTTGGTTGGAACAGGGGGATAATTAGATGGAATTTTAAAAATAGTGGCGGGGATGTCATATTCTTCTAAAATTTGCCAGAAGGCTTTTCCTTTACGCAGGTTTGTTACCTTTCCTCCGGACAGAGGGAATTTATAGTTTCCTAGAGATAATGTCTTTCCGGACTGAGAGCTTTCAGTAGCTGAGAAAATTGGGATATAGCTCTCAGGGTCTCTATGAGTGAAATCATAGATCCCATGTCCTCCGGCGTTCATTCCAGTCGTAAAGTTTGACCAGGCAACAGGGCTCTGGGGGGGGGTACTGGTTCGCAGGGCGGTGAAAGTTCCCTGGCTTTGAAGTTTCCGGAAGGCAGGAAGCTTTCCCTCATCCATCCAGGTTTTGACAAGCTTTGGATCCATTCCATCGAATCCAAGGATTATGATCTTTTGGGGAGTTTCGGTTTTTCCAAAAACGCGGGTTACTATATCTGAACTTCCGCTAAGAGCTAGGAAAGAACCAGCTGTAACCCCAATTTTTAAGAAATCACGGCGATTTATATTAGACATTTTTAACCTGACCTCTTCATATTTTCCGGCTTTAATAATGACTGTCCATCCATATGCTCAGGAGCTTTAAGTCCGAAAAGTTCCATAGCAGTAGGGGCTATGTCAACAATAGAAGGCGATTTGGTGTTTATGGGGTAATTACAGAAAAAGATACCTGGGACCAACTTAGGATCAATACAGTGGTCGCCGCTCCACGCCTTGATATTATCTTCGAAAATAGTTGAATTAACTTTGCCGGATACTGAATCCCATGATACCCGATAACCTTCATTGTATCCAACAATAAAATCCGGGCAATTTTCCTTGTAAGGACCGGGAGGGATTTCGTCTCTATCATAGAGGTAGTTAATTGCTACAGCATTGTTGTTTCCATCATCAATTAGACCGCTTAACTTCTGTTTTAGTTCTGTTTTTAGAGCTATTGTTTCTTCTCCGGGAGATACTATACCCTGTGACTCCCGGCCTTTTTGATTGATATAGATTCCGCCAAGCCCCAGGCCGTAAGCTTTGGTGCTGGCCCAGTCAACATCCTTGAACCATTCTCCACTTTCGCTTTTGCCGTCTTTAAGGCTTAGGTAGCCATTACAATAAAACCAGGAATTCAGATTAACACCCCTGCGGAACTGTTTAAAACCGTGGTCCGACATTATTACCAGACAGCTGTTTTTACTTAATTTATCCCTGACTTTCCCTACCAGTTTATCCATATTTATATAGAGTTCTTCTATGGTTTTTGCGCTTTTTATATTCTGGCCAAACTTGAGTGCCGGGTGCTTTTTGTCAAGGTAGCGGAAGAACATATGTTGAATACTGTCAGTAACTTGAAACCAGCAGGCAACGACTCCTTTTTTGGTTTTATCCATAGCATTAAAAAGCATATCTTCTGATTCTTTGTGATTATCATAAGCTAACTTGATAAAAGTATCTTCATCAAGGATGCCTTCATTTAAAGCCCAGGTGTCATCTGCTTCACCCAGAGTTGTGTAGCTTCCTAGGAGTTTAGCTATATATACTGAATAAATAAAGGGATGGGAGATAGGGAGGGCCGGTTTTTCAGGATCAATATTGAGGGGGCTAATGTACATCATAAAATTAGGAGAAATCTCGGATATAAAAAAACGGCAGATGGCTCTGACTTTAATGCCTAATCCGGGGCGGAAAGTTATTTTCACCCATTCAGATAAGGTTTTTTCCTTAAGAATAAATTTTTTGCCTGATATGTTTAAGTTAGCTGTTTTATTAGTGCTATCAAGAGTGATTTTCAGCGGCAGCTTCAATTCTTCTTCTTTTTTTAGCAGGGAATTTTCCGGGCCTGGAATATATGTTTCGATTTTATTATCAGATATAGTTAAGGGGATAATAACGCCGCCTTCATCGATTTTTGTTTTTTCTTTTTCAGAAGTATAAAAAGTAAAAGTTCCTTGACTTCCTTTGAGATCAGGAGCGCACATTCCTGATATAAGATGTCCCTTAAATTTTTCGGGAGGAAAGGTAACAGGAATCCTTATTATTGTGCTGAATATTCCTGCATCGCCAAGAAATTTCCAGAATGGAATGCTTTTTCGCATGCCTTTAATGATAGGTTTAGAAAGAGGTAGCTTATATTTTCCTAAAGGAAGAAATTTTTTCGGATTTCCTATCCATGCGGAAGAAAGGTCTGGCAGGTAATTTTTAGGATTTCGGCTGAGAAAATCAAAAATATTATGTTTGCAGGGATGAGAACCGGTCATAAAAGAGGACCAGGCGACTGGCGATATAGCAGGTGTAGTTGTTTTTAGATGGGCATAAGTTCCTTCTTTTTTTAAACGGGATAAGTTCGGAAGATTTCCTTCTGCCATGAATTTCTCGACTAAAGTTGGTTCCATACCGTCTAATCCTACGATCACCAGTTGGTCGACACGACTTTTTTTATATGCCTTCTGTCCGCGCATCAATTTTATTAGGAGCCTGAAAGGCCATGAAAGGAAGGAAAAAACCGCCAGGATAAAAGTAATAAAAAGTACTAGGAAGGAAGAAAGAAAAGCAAAGCCGGCACCCGGGCCGACATAGGCATCCAAAGGAGACGCCAATGCCAAGAAGTATAGGAAAAGTAAACTAATTAAAAAGATTTTGATTTTTGTTTTCATGGAATTTATGCGAAGTTTTTTAGGATGATAGCAGCAAGGTCAGAGATGCAAAGTTTTTGGCCAAAATTTTGTTTTGCCCAAAAGAAAGCTTCATCCCAGGTGTGCATGCCTTGAAGATTCGACCGGCCAAAGATCTCTTTTTTCTTGACCGAACCCTTCATATCAAATCCGTGGTTGGCAACAGCGATAAGGTCTGGGCCTGATGATACCCATGGCCCGGAATATATGGTATCTGTGTCAAAGATCTCTTTTATGATTTCCCCTCCCTGATATTTGAGTTGTTTTAGCTTGCTAATAATCTCTCGTTTAAGAGCTGCTTTTTCTGATTCTTTGACACAACCTAGGGGAAATTTATCTTTAAGATGCAGATATATACGGTTAGGATCCATGGCAAATGCCCGGCTATCCGGAGATATCTCATCCAATCCTTTTGGCTCAGGGGATTTGAATTTGAGATAACCTTCTTTTTTAAGCCAGGCATTCAAATAGACTTCCTGTTCTATTCCTGTAAAACCATGGTCTGAAAGAAGGAAAAGTCCTTCTTCATTTTCGGTAAGTTTGCGATAAGAATTTAGAATTTTTCCAACCAAGTTATCGACTTGATGATAATAATCTAAAAAGTTTTGGTGGTTGGGATGGGTATTATCTTGATAAGCATTCCAGAGGAAATGCTGGAGGCGGTCTGTTCCGGTAATGACCAATTCAAAGTAATCCCAATCTTTGTTCCAGAGTAAATCAAAAGCTTTTTCCCTGCTGTTTAAAGTATTGATCAGTTCTTTCCAGAGAAGGTCATGGTTTTCCCGGCATTTGAAAGTGTCAATATCGATTTCGTAGTTGATTTTTTCTAATGCAGGTTTTAAAGACATTGGGTAAATAGCTTTTGAGAGTTCAATGGCAACAAATCCGGATATGAGCATCCCATTGATTTTGCGGGCAGGGTAGGTCGATGGCTGATTTATTACGACGCATTTTTTATTTTTCCGGGCAAGCTCGTCCCATATAGTGGGTGTTTTTAGATCTAGATAATTTGGGAACCGAAGTTCATATGATTTTTTTTTAAAGTCGGTAAAACCGAAGATTCCATGGGTTCCGGAATTCGTACCGGTCATAAAGTCAGTCCAGCTTACAGATGATATTTCCGGTAGGCTGGCTTTCATCTTATGTAAATGACCAGATTTGATGAGCTCAGCAAAGTTTGGCATTACTCCATTTTTGGCAAGGTCAAGAAGAAGAGGGTAGGGAACTCCATCGAGTCCGATAACACACACTCTTTTTTTCTTTTTTCTTTTAAATAATCGCATGGATTCCTTTTATATATGTAAGTAGTTTATTATAAATGTAGCCTGAAAAATGTCAAACCAATAATTTTTTTGAATTTAAAATGACTTCTACTCTGCTTCAGCTATAAAGTAATCAGAAACATTGATATCATATTTGGTTGGTTCAAGAGTTTTGGAGATACTTTTTTTATAAGATTTTGTTTGATCGTCGATTTCAGAAAGGTCTACGATTTTTCCATCGGTCTTATTCCCCTCTTCATCTGTAATAAGTTTGATTTTTGGTCTGTTAAAATTTAGTGCTTCCGCACTATTTTCATATACAATTCCGATTTCAGCCGTGTTCAGCAAAACCAGAGTGCCTACAGGATATGTGCCCATCATATTGACAAATACTTTGAGAATAAGTGGATTAAATTCTTTCCCACTTAACTCCAGCATAAGATTAAGAGCTTGTTCCCGGGAAAAATCTTTCTTCCTGTAGGGTCTTTTGGTAGTGATTGCATCAAAAAAGTCTGTTATTTTCACCATCTTACTAAAAAGGTTGATATTATTCTTTTTTTTATATTTTGGGTATCCGGAATCATCCTCACTTAAATGGTGTTCCATTGCTACATTAAGAGCTTGTAAGGGAAGATGACTGAATTCTTTCATCTGAATCAACATTTCTGCTCCATAGTGAGGGTGAAGCTGGATGATGTTCCGCTCTTTTTTATCAAGTTTTCCTGGTTTTAAGAGGATATCTTTTGGTATTTCGAGTTTTCCGAAGTCATGAAAGAATGCACTAAGACCAAGATCGATTAATTCATTTCTATCGAGCCCTATTTTTTTTCCCAGAGCAATGGAGAGAATACAGACATTTACTGAATGATTTAGGGTATATTCATCAAAATTTTTTATATTTGTCAATCCGAACAAAAAAGATTCATTATCGGAAATATGATTGAATATTGCCTGCATCAGTCTTTTTGTTGTAGTCAAGGAAATATGTTTCTCCTCTTGCTTTTCAAACATTTCTTTGAGATGGGTCATACTAAGGAAAAAAATTTTTTTCGAAGCTTTATCTTTATTTTCTGTTTTTTCAAAAGCCGGGATATTATTTATATAGATATTATTTATATTACTCTCTTTAAGCCTATCCAGGAATGCTTGAAATGGATTATCAGGGGAAAGATTTTTTTCTGCTAAAAGGAGAATGAACCGGGTTAATTCATTTTCACTCACATCAGGAAGGAAAAGCAGCTCGCCGACATCTTTTTTTTGAAGTTCTGAATAAAAAAATTTAAAAAGATAATAATTGGAATAGTTGAATTTTAGCTTCATATTATTAAATAAAAGGCTGTTTTGTCTAAGGATAAA
>CBFDDY010000023.1:0-14820 GCA_965603705.1 uncultured bacterium
GTAATTCTTCTGTAATAATTCATTCTGATATCTAGCTTGTCCAAAAATATAATCAGCATGTTTTATTCCATAATCAAGAAGTTTCCTATTAATATAATTTAGGGGGGAACCAAAATCACTCCATTTAATCTTAAAGCGCTCGATCTCCTTCTTGTGTGCAATATGCCAAATTACTCTAATGTTGTTTTTTTGGGCATAATATGCCGCAATACCAGTAAATGCAGAACCACTCCTTTGGTATATAATATCAGGCCGAATTAAATTCAAGATATTAATAATCCTGAAAAAATCGAGGCAATAAGGCTTTCCTAATTTTTTTGAACGTTTTGGTATAGTATAATATTTTACGCCGTTTTTTTTCTCTACCGAGTATTCTCTATCAGTATATATGTAATAAATAGTATAATTTTTATTTTTTTTTAAACAATCTATTATTAGTTTTACCTGGTGTTCACTGCCCCCGGTAGTTTTCTCCCAATGTGATCCTAAAATAAAGCAGATTTTCACATCTCTCATTATAAAATTCCTTTTAACTAAAAAACAAAAATTGGTTTTGGCAGTAGTTTGTTCAATAGCTCCCTTTCATCAGGCGAAAATGTTTTATTGACAAATGAAGCTCCTAAATAAACAATCACTCCTATAAGAATTACTAGAATCAAAGTAATCAGGTTATGGATTATATTTCTGAGAAAATAAACCGGAGCAGCCATGATCATACAATTAACCAAAATTGAACCTATTCGTTTTAAATCAAATCTTAACGGGACGTATTTATTGGCAAAATAATAACAGAAAAGCCACTTAAATAACACTGCAGAACCGGTTACAATTGCAATCCCTACAATTCCATAGGTTTTCACTACGATAAGATCAAGAACCAGGTTATAAACAGCAAAAATTTTACTATAAAAAAGGATATTTACTTTTTCTATAGATTGCAAGACGAGTGCTACTGGGAATTGAAAATTATTCACCATAAAAAATAATGCCATTATCCAGAGAACCGTAAGACTATCAAGATATTTTATGCCAAACACATAAATAATCAAATTATCTCCTAATAGAAGTATTCCAGTTGTTATTGGGAAAGATAAAAAAGCTATTATTTTCACAAGTATCATAAACATTTTTTTCATCTGTTTTAGATCCTTGTTCTGAACATATTTAGCGAAATATAGCGGACGGATAATTCTTATAAAATACACTTGCGGCATGATCCTGGTTATCATAAATATGAGTCGCGAGGCAAATCCATAAATTCCAACCGCATGAATCCCTAGGAAAGCTGAAATAATAAAATAATCGGTTGAAACAGAAAGGATTTTAGAACCAGCCTCATTAAAATAACTGAATCCGCCAAATTTCAATAATCGTTTCAGGGGAAGTTTCGCTTTTCTCTTAATCAAATTATTCTTAATAAAACGTTGATAATATAACTGATAAAGAATAAATAAAACTATATATGCAATTGATTCACCAATCAGCAGGCCCTTAATTCCTCCACCTGATGATAATATTAAAAACAAAAATGTTCCGCGAAAAGCCACGTAGATTAGTCTGATAATTAATACCTGTTTGTGTTGGAATATTGACACCAGAACTTTATCTAATAATACAGTCTGAAGAAAAAAAACAATCCCAAGAAAAAATGCCTTCAAATACTGAATCGCATTATCCAGCTTGAAAATCCGACTCACTTCATCCGCAAAATAAATCATAAGCAGGACAATTCCTATGCTAATAATAAATCTTAATATTAGTCCTCTATTCACAAATTTATTTAGCCTGGCAATATCCTTTTTTTGGAAAAATTCAGGGATAAATCTATCAAATAAATTAGGCAATCCAAAAGAAGAGAACAAGGCAACATAACCCATAATTGCAAGCATAATATTGTAGATCCCATAATCGTCCACCGAGAGAAATCTAATTATGCAAATAGAGATAAGCAAAGCTATTAGTGGAGTAATACTACGTTCAAGCAGAGTATAAAAACTTTTTTCACGCACTTGGGCGTAAAATTCTTTTCCCTCTTTCAGGCCTAAAGTCTCATCTTCAGAGCTTGCCATTATTTCTTTATTTCGTTTAAATTGTAGTTATCCGGGTTAGTATTGCCAAAATATATTAATATTTTTCATTAACTATAATTGGGATAAAAAAATCAGCAATTGCTCAGCAACTTTTATGCGGCCAAATTTGTTTAAATGTCCACCATCATTAGAATATTTATGAATTAATGAATAATAGGTTTTTTTCCCATGTTTAAACTTATTTCTTTTTCCATCAGGATAGGTAGATTCAATCCTAGCAAGATCAAAAATAAACGCTTTCCCCTTATATTCTTTTCTTAACATTGTATTGAACTGATTTCTTTTAACATTTTTAAGAATCCCTGTAAGAGGTCTCCTGATTATTTTTTTCACCCATGCTTTAGGACCGGTTTGTATTACACGAAGAGGAACTGTTACATGAATAAAAACAATATTTTTATATTGTTCAGTCAACTTGTCTAGATAATGTTTATAGGTATTAAAAACCTCTTTTATATCTGTTTCTTGTTTAATATCAACATAACAGAATTTAAAAAACGCAATATTGATTTTATCACCTACTCCACTTTCCATAATCTCCTTAAATTTCATACATTTTGTTATCGGCTCACTGTTTTTTCCGATAGCAGAGTGTGCGAATACCGGAACATCAAAATCATTTACAGAAATCGTACTTTTAATATTTAATTTTATATCCGGGATAAACTCTAAAATATCCGCTAAACCGTCAATAATATTAAAACCAACCGACTGATGGCCAAAAAAAATCTTCTTTTTCGATAACTCTTGCCACTTTTCATGAGGAATCTCTTTGAGTTTTGGAAAATTAATATCAATATTTTTCATATCTCCTCTTTTACAACTTATAAACATTAGTATAATAAGAAAAAATATAACATGCCTGTTTTTTATTTTATTTTTTTTCATTTTACTATACTTACTACTCCTAAAAAATCCATCTCTAATATATCATAATACATCAATTCAATTCCAATTTATTTTAACTAATAAAAATATTATTGTACAAATTCTAAACACATATCTGATTAACTTATATCTGCTTTATTATATATAAGTTAAACCTCATCCTCAACCATAATGTTCATTTATTGAACACTCTACATAACAGCTATCGCTTAAAATATCCCGCTAATTCATTTATTTTCTATTATTTATGCAATAAATAGAGATGGCATGTACCTTGCAATAATAATGATAAAGATCATGAAAAAGTTAATAATAATTCTATTTTTGTTAATGACAATAGCAACAGTTCAAACATTTCAAACATTCGCAGAAACAACTTATTATGTCGATTTCACTACTGGGAGTGATTCCAATGCGGGAACTTCTCCCCTAACAGCCTGGCAAACAATCGAAAAAGTCAATAATAGCTGGAGCCAAATTCTCACCGGAGATAACCTGCTTCTGAAAAGAGGTGAGGTTTTCTCAGGGACAACACTAAAAATTGAAAAAGGAGGTACAGAATCAAACCCCTTAATTCTCGGCGCTTATGGCAGCGGTGCAAAACCTGTTATTTCTGACGCAACCGGCGGCATTAGATGCTGGAAAATTAATTTAGAATATATCCAAATTCAAGACATAGCTATCAAGGATATCAGCGGGGATCCGGGAATTTCCATCCTTGCAGACGGGCTTTCTTTTATTACAGTTTCAAGGTGTGACCTGGACATTATAAATTCCACAGGCCTTCTGATCGGGAAAGTGAATAATTATACTATCGAAAATTGTAATATCTCCAATACTTCGAACAGTGGCATCTGTATCTATGGATGTGATCCACAAATCAGCAACGGAATAATTCGTAACAATACTATTTTTAATATAATCAATAACGATGGAATAACTTTGCATATAAACTCCAGCGGAGGCCAGGTGGGATCGAATCATCAAATATTTAATAATTTGATTTATAATTGTGCAGAGCAGGGAATAGATATTACTTCTGGAAGGCAAATTATCTTACGTTATAATGAAACTTATAGCAATGGAAAAGGGGGAATTATAGTTGGAGATATGGTAGATGACGTCTGGATAGATAAACATTATTCTCATGATGAAATAAACGAGGGAATAATCATAGAAAGCTCAACAAATATAAAATTATCCAGCTCGATCATTTATAATGCCGGCTATCATTCACTTACTATCGGCGACACCAGTGGAGACGGTGATCAATGTAGTGATATCGAAGCTTATAATAATACTATCGTTCATACTAATAGTGCATCCATAATTGATATATGTTCTGGCACTCAAAATGTTTATTTTAAAAATAACATCATCATATCCTCATTATACGATAATCCCGGTTATTTTGTACGTTATCTTATGGGAAAAACGCCTAAAAATACAAATAGTAATTTTACTAATAATATCTGGTGGAGGCCAGATGGGAACTCAACACTGTGGTATGATAGCGAACTGGGAAAATATGATTTTAGCACTTGGCAATCCCTCTACAATCAAGGACAAAGCAGCTTTATCACAGATCCGCTGCTTGAAGCGAGTTATCATCTTCAGCCCTATTCTTCCGGTATTGATGCAGGTACTGACGTAGGGCTTACTTCAGATTTCGAAGGCAATCTAGTTCCTCAGGGATATGGCCCTGATATCGGCGCTTATGAATACACTGCCGCTTCTCCCTTACAAGCTGATTTAAACGGTTCCCCCGCTTCAGGCTATGCTCCCCTTTCAGTTACATTCACAAGCTCAGCGTCCGGCGGCACCTCTCCCTACACCTTTTCCTGGGACTTTGGAGATGGCAGCACATCCTCAGATCAGAATCCCTCTCACACTTACTCTGCAGCCGGTGATTACCCTGTTATTCTCTCTGTAACAGATAATAACAACGAACAGGATACAGCCTTTCTAAATATAATCGTAAGTCAACAGGTTGTGGCTATGCAGGTGACAACCAATGCCTCCCCCGCCTCAGGCACTGTCCCTTTCTCAGTTAATTTTACAGCAGATACATCTGGCGGAGCATCTCCTTACACCTATTCCTGGGACTTTGGTGACGGAAGTTCATCCTCAGACCAGAATCCTTCTCACTCTTATACTTTGTCAGGTAACTTCACTGTCATTTTAACAGTAACGGACAGCCTGGCTAATGAAGCATCCGCCTCAGTAAATATCAGCGCAGCAGAAAGCATTCCTCCCCTGGAAGCTTTCGTAAGTGCTTCCCCTTCATTAGGGATAGCTCCTTTAGCAGTATCTTTTTCAGGCAATGCTTCCGGCGGAGAAGGGCCTTACACATATTCCTGGGACTTTGGTGATGGTAGCTCCTCCTCCCTCCAGAATCCTTCCCATACTTACACTCAATCCGGAAACTTCACAGCCATACTTACAGTTATTGACAATCAAGGCTCAGAGGAATCAGAATCAACAATCGTATCGGTTACAGCTGAGACAGCTGAGACTCAACTGTCAATATCTGCAGTCACTGATTTGCCCGCCCCAAGCTGGGGCGGAACTACGGAACCACAGGCTGGAAACCATATATTCACAGCAGGCATACCTGCAAATATCTCAGCCAATCCTAATAAAGACTACCGCTTCGCCAAATGGACTGGAGATATAAGTTCCAATCAGGCATATGAAGATACTATTAGTTTGACTATGGACCAGAACAAAAACATTCAAGCCCATTTTTATACACGCTGCGGAGATGTAAACGGCGACCTTAAAATCACTCCAACAGATGCCCAGAGAGTCTTTGAACTCTTCTTAGGCCTTATACCAAACGCTACCGAGGCTCAGCTTGAAAATGCTGATGTAAATACTGACGGGACTCCCTTAGCTCCGAAGGTTACCCCTTCTGATGCTCAGGCCATTTTTGAAAAATTCCTGGGTATCAATGAACTTCCGGGTGACTGTTCCTGTAAAGCCAGGGCTGCAACCAGCCAGAAGGAGACATTCGAGCAAATCGACTCTTTTCCCGGGCAAGAAGCTATAATCAAGATCAATGATGTTATCCTTGTGCCTGGGGAGGAAGAGATTATAGTACCTGTTATTATAACCGGTCCATTTAACCTAAAAGCATTTGGTTTTGACCTCTCCTACCCTACAGAGGTGCTGGAATTTATCTGTACAGAAGCAGCCCCATTTTCCAGCGACTTAGTACAGATTCATGCCAATCAAATCGCAGATGGTGTAATACGAGCAGGAGGTTACAGTAAAAAAAGAATTTCCGGTAATTCTGATCAGATTCTAATCAAACTTGTTTTCAAAGTACACAATATCACCCACTCCTCCCATTCCTTATCAATACTTGATAAGTTTGACGATTTCGAAGGGCTCTCTTTTAAAGGAGGGCGCCTTATTATCCCCAAAAAAAAGATAACCCATAATAAATCAAAACAAGTAATATATCATTAATTTGACCTACATATTTACTTGTGGTAAAAATCTTACAATAGCTTTAATTTTACATTCAAGCCAAATTAAATCCGATGAAAATATTCTTTAATAAACTACTGAATTACTTGCCTAATAATGGCGAAATGCTCAAGAATATATATTACAGATTGACTTTTGAAAAAAGAAGGTTATTTCTTAATAAAAGACTATTTTTTGGGAAATATAACATACCTGATCCTTATAAGATTTATTGGATTGATCCAAAAAAAATCAAATATCACACAAACCTGTTTAAAACAGCTAAGACTGCTCCTGAAGACAGAGTATTTGACATGATAAAGGATCAAAGCCGAATTTATGGAGGAGAATGGGATTCTTTATCTATCAAATTTAATAGTTTGGGTATATATAAAGCGTTTAAACAAAGGATTAGAGATGGGGCAGAGTGGCAAGAAACAATATTTTATAAAAAGGTGCTAAAAGATATTGAAGTAGGGAAAAAAAACTGGCGTTGCAGAAACCAGCAAGACTGGGATAAGCATTGCTTATATTTAGATTCACTTATCGAAAGTATTAAAATAAACGGATTTATACCTGCATATCAATTAATGGAAAAAAAAGGGCTTGCAGCAAAATTTCTGCGTAAGGAGATGAGTGAAGAAATAACCGTTAATGTTGGCCGAAATGGACAGCTTCTCTTTCAAAACGGAAGACACAGATTAGCTATAGCTCTTATATTGGGAATAAAAAAAATTCCTGTTAGAGTAATTGTCTGGCATAAAGAATACGCAGAAAAATGGAGAAAAAAGTAAATCATTTTCTTTTTTCCATTTATCGATATTGGCAGTATATCAGTACAGCAGTATAACAGTTTTTCTCTTCTATTTCCCATTTTCCGCTTTTAATGCAGGCGGCATCTTCCGGGCATGGCGGGAAGCATTAGATTTAGCAGTAAAATCCCGAAAAGCCCGCTTCACCTGCTCCTCAGTAAGCTCCATTACACTACATATATCCACCAGCGGAATCTTATTTTCCCAGGCATATAATAAAAGGTCTAATTTATCAAAGGGCATCCTGAAAAAGAACTCCTCATCATTAACCGGTAAACTGTAAGTATCAGGACTGGGTTTTCTTTCGATTATTTCCCTAATAACTCCCATATGTTCAGCCAATTGAAAGACTTGAGTCTTAAAAAGATGAGCGATCGGCTCAATATCTACTCCCCCATCCCCGTATTTTACAAAAAATCCCTGCATAGTCTCACTTTTATTTGTAGTTCCACACACCAGGTAATTATTCTTTTCCGCATAAAAATAAAGATGAAGCATCCTCATCCTTTGTTTGGTATTGGTCGCAGCTACAATTCCGTTTAAAGCTGCTTTATCTAATCTAACTGATCTAATATTCCCCTCACCATCCTCAGTTATCAATTTAAAAAGATTAAAGGCATCCTGGGCAAGCAGGTCTGGAGGTAAGACGATCTTAATCTTATAATCCTTATTGTACTCCGGGAAAAGTTTTTTTATTGCCTCATCCCTCTTTTCATATGTCCCGAAAGCTTTAAGTGGAGAAGTAATCTCATATGTCTCCGTGTTTAGATCAAGCTTTAAAGCATGTTTTTCCGCAAATTTTAGGCTTTCAGGGCTGGATTCTTTTTCAGGAAGGATCAGTCCCAGGACTCTACTCTTCCCAAGCGCTTCCACACACAATGCAGCAATAAGAGCCGAATCAATCCCCCCGCTTAAACCGACAACAGCGCCCTCCCGTTTCAGGGCTTGTGTTTGCCGGCGGATAAAGCTGCAGATACGCTCGGCCTGCTGTTTGCAGTCAAGTGTAAGCACATTTTTAAGCATTAGTTTTTCTCTCTACAAAACTCACAAGTTTATTAAGGGAATCCAGATTGTCCGGGATCACTTCTTCATCCTCGACTGTAATCTCAAATGTCTCCTCGATAAATTGTAATAATTCCAGCACTCCCGTCGAGTTAATTATCCCCTTTTCCATAAATGAATCCTCATCTTCAAAGGGGCTATCTTCGGCAAAAGGCAGGAAACTATCAAGAATAAAGTCTTTTAATATTTTTTTTGTATCTTTTAGCATTTTTTTTTTATTATATCCTAGGGAAAGCAGAAAATACAGAAAAAGCAGAAAAACCTTTAAAACAATATTAGACGCGGATTTACACGGTTAAGGCAAGGATAAAAATAAGATGCTTTTTCTTTTTTGGCTTGCATCCAAAAAATAAAAAGCACTTTTTAAATCAACGTAATGGTTTTATCCGTGTAAATCCGTGTCTAATGCTTTCTAGTTTTTTTCCGTGTCCTCCGCGTAAAATTCAGCTTTATCCTTGTCCTATCCGCGTCCATCCGTGTCTAATATTGTTTTAAAGGTTTTGCAAAATAACAATATATCTTTATACTATATCTTACCTAAGGAGGGCTTAACATGCCTACACTTAAAGAGCTCATAAATATCAACCCTGAAAAGACTTCTGCTAAAATAGTTAAAATTATGCAGAAGATAGTATTAAATGACCTGCAGAAACGCGGAGCAGTAATAGGAGTAAGCGGCGGCCTTGATTCCAGTGTGTGCCTTGCCTTAAGCATCAAAGCTTTTGGGATAAAAAGAGTGGTAGGGATATCCATGCCTGAGACTGAATCCAATCCCGAAAGTTTAGATATGGCCCGGGAATTATGCCAAAATTTCGGGGTAGAGTTTATTATTGAGGACATATCTGAAGCTCTTCGAGGTTTTAATACATATACACGCAGAAACGAATCTATAAAGAATATTTTTCCGGAATATGCCGACACTTATAAAGCAAAGATCATCCTTCCTGATAACCTATTACAAAAAGAAACTCTCAATATATTTAAACTTACGATTATCTCTCCGGAAGGCAAAGAAAAGACAAAACGAATTCCCTTGAAAGAATATTTACAGATCGTGGCCGCCTCCAACTTCAAACAAAGAAGCAGGATGTCCATGCTTTATTATCATGCTGAAAGGCTGAATTATGCTGTGATCGGAACCGGGAATAAAAATGAGCATGAACAGGGTTTTTTTGTTAAATACGGAGATGGCAGTGCGGATATCAAACCGATCGCCCATCTTTTTAAAACCCAAGTCTTCCAGCTGGCAGAACATCTAAATATCCCTAAAGAGATTTTAGGCCGTACTCCCACAACAGACACATACAGTGCAGAATGTACCCAGGAGGAATTTTTCTTCCGAGTTCCTTTTGAAATAGGCGATTTAGCCTGGTTGGCTCTGGAAAAAGAAATTCCCCTAAAAAAAATATCCCAGGAATTGGATCTGAGCGAGGAACAGGTCCTGCGCATTCAAAAGGATATTAAACGGAAGATTAAAACAGCCGCATATTTAAAAGCAGCCCCTTATCACCTCAAATGAGTTAAAAAAAATGCTTGTGCATCATTATTTAGAAAAAAGCGCTAACCTATTTTCGGAAAAACCTGCTGTGTTTTCAGCCAATAAGTGGCACACTTATGACTATATCAATAAACAAGCCAACCGCCTTGCCCGGTTTTTGCTTAAATCAGGCGTAGCTAAAGGCGACCGGGTCGGATTTCTTATAGAAAACTCGGTAGAATACATTATCACCTATTATGCTATCCTAAAAACCGGAGCCATAAGCGTAGCTTTAAACACAGAAAGTATTCCATCAGATATTGCCTTTGTTCTAAAAGACTGCGGCATAAAAGTACTACTTACAAGTGAAAAATACTTCATTCAAAGCAAAGTGCTGCTTGCGCAAAAAACAATCTTAAAGCATCTTTTAATCTGGGCAGAAAGAAAAAATCTAGATCCTGATTTTACTGATAATATGATATCTTTTTTACCGGAAGCTTTATCCCCTTTTCAAGACACAAACCTAAAAGAAAATATTGCTGCCTCAGATACTGCCTCTATTGTCTACACCTCTGGCACAACTGCCCGGCCACTGGGAGTTGTCTTATCCCATCTAAACATTGCAACTAACACCAAGTCCATCATTCAATACCTTTATTTAAGCAAAAAAGACAGAGTAATGGCCGTGCTTCCTTTCTATTACATATATGGCAAATCCTTACTGAACACCCATTTCTGTGTGGGGGGCTCAGTCGTTATTGATAACCGTTTTTTATATCCGAATGTGATATTAAAAACCATGCAGGAGCAGAAAGTAACAGGATTTTCCGGAGTCCCCTCGACTTTCGGTATATTATTAAACCGCAGTAATGTAAGAGATTTAAACTTTAAATACCTGCGCTACTTAACCCAGGCAGGAGGTGCTATGGCTCCAGCCCTTCAAAAGGAAATCGCAAAGGTTTTTTCTCCGGCAAAACTTTACATTATGTACGGAGCTACCGAAGCTTCTGCCCGGCTCTCCTACCTTGACCCCAAAGACCTTCCCCGCAAATGGGGTTCGATCGGAAAAGCAATCCCAGGAGTCAAGCTTTTTGTCGCAGACAGCCACGGGAAACGCTTGCAGGCAGGAGAACCGGGCGAACTTGTAGCCCGCGGTAAAAACATCATGAAGGGATACTGGAACCGGCCGGAAGAAACCAAGAAAGCCCTGAGAAACAGCCTCTATTATACAGGTGACATGGGCGTAATGGATAAGGAAGGATTTCTCTTTATAGAAGGACGGAAAAAAGATATAATAAAAGCAGGAGGAAACAGAGTAAGTTCCAAAGAGATCGAGCATGCCCTCTACGAACATCACTCAATAGCAGAAGCAGCTGTGATCGGGGTTAAAGATAAAGTCATGGGAGAAGAAATCAAAGCTTTTGTTGTCTTAAAAGAAAGCTATAAAGAGGCGGGACAAACTGAAATCCTAAAAAACTTTTTAAAAAAACAGCTTGCGCCCTATAAAATCCCCAAATATATCGAATATTTACATTCATTACCTAAAAATAAATCAGGCAAAATTCAAAAACGTACATTGCTGTCATAATGAAGTAATAACGGTAGAATAATGACTAAAAAACATCAAAGAACAGCTACCTGCCTTCTTTCATCTTTTTTAGTACTGTTCCTATTAAGCTGCAGCAAAAATCCCACCACCCCAGACCCGCCAGACACGAATAAACCTGTTATCTGGGTCAATGTATTTGAGATGACCTTTGCCGCCTCAGTGGATGGGCCAAATCCCTCAGCTCAGACCCTGAAAATTAAAAATACCGGCCAGGGAACGCTAACCTATTCTATATCTAATGATGCTGACTGGTTAACTGTCTCAGATACAAACGGCACATCCACAGGTCAGATAAAAGCACACACAGTTTCAGTGGATAAAAGCAGCCTCACACACCAAGAAGAAGCTTATACTGCCGTAATTACAGTGGCAAGCTTTGGAGCATATAACAGCCCTCAGAAAATAAATGTCAGTTTGACTTTATCAGAGGAGCCGCCCCCTGAAATTCAGGTAACTCCCCCAGAACTTACTTTTTCTGGCCAAGCAGGAGGGGCAAATCCCAGCCAACAAGAAATCTATATCCTAAACACCGGAGGCGGCACTTTACAATTTTCAGTCGAACCCGATGCATCCTGGATTTCAGTATATCCCCCCAGCGGTACTTCAGAAGACCAGCAAAAAACAGTCCTCGTTTCAATCGATATAGCCGCATTATCAGAAGGAACCTATAACGGAAATATCATTATCTCCGATCCTGCAGCTGCAAACAGCCCCCAAACTGTTACAGTCGAACTTAATTTAAGTGAAGACCTCCCCCCGGAAATTAGCATCGAGCCTGGGAGCATCTCATTTCTAGCAACAGAAGGCGGCGCAAATCCCTCTCCTGTTTATATGTTTGTAAGCAACAGCGGGGAAGGCACCCTTACATATTCAATAGACTGGGATGCAAATTGGCTCTCTGTAAGCCCCAACAGCGGCAAAACTAAAGAAGCCGCCAGAAAACATATTGTCTCAGCAAATATAAACGGATTGATTGCAGGCTCTTACTCAGCTACTATCACTGTCTCCGATCCTGGAGCCTCTAACAGCCCCCAGACCGTCCCTGTGACTCTTACGATAAGCAGTGTTCCAACTGATAATAAAGTAGGGATTTCCCTTAGCCCTTCTTCAGGGATAACAGGAGCTATTGTATCTATTCCCATCTCTGTCAAGGGAAATACCTCACAGATCAGCACCTTTGGCCTGGAACTGCATTTTGACACAACTATGTTTGCATTTCAAAGTGTAAACTCAGGCACTTTAACAGGAAGCTGGGCTGCCGTTTCCGGCAATGAAACTTCAGCCGGGACAATTACTATTGGCGGTTTTGTAGGCTCTGTTAACCCAGTTTCAATTGGAAGCATTGGCAGGATAGCTGTAGTCAAGCTTTTAGTAACCTGCAGTTCCTGCATAAATGGTGATAAAAGTCAGATAACAATAAATAATCTTAGTGATGATATTTCCGGGATGATAATCTCCCCCTCTATAGTGACGTTTACTTTTAATAAATAGGAAAAGGCGAATTAGATCCTACTCCCCATAACTCTTATACCGGTAAGGAGACTTGTAATATTTCGAGGAATAATATCCTGTTTTATCCAGTTTTACCTTATTTAGAACTGCCCCTAAGATCTTAGCTTTTCCGCGCCTTAACTCTTCTGCCGCATCTATTAATGCTTTATCTTTGGTATCTCCGGATTGAACAACAAGGATAGTTCCATCCACAATCGAAGCGGTGATAACCGGGTCGACTACTGCCATAACCGGGGGGGTGTCTAAGATAATAACATCAAATCCTTTTTTAAGCTCATTCAGCATCCTTTGCATTTTATCAGAATTTAAGAGCTCGGATGGATTCGGAGGTATCGGGCCTGAAGGGATTACCCGGATATCATTAATATTGCTCTTATGTACTGCTTCCTCTATATTCACTTTACCGGTAAGATATCCACTTAGTCCCCCTATGTTTTTCACCTTAAAAATGCGGTGCATCCGCGGCCGGCGCAGGTCCGCATCAACAATCAGCACCTTTTCCTTTAGTTGTGAAAATGCTACCGCCATATTTACAGCTGTACATGTTTTTCCCTCTCCCGGCATAGCACTGGTAATTGAAATGGTTTTGGGAGGTGTTTCAGCAGCAGAAAGCAATATCGAAGTCCTTACCGTACGGTAGTCGTCACTGATATAAAATCCGGGGTGTATATGATTTATAAGTTCAATATTCTTAAGCTTTGCCAGCTTTTTAGCATTCTGCGGATCGTCTCCTCCCGAGGCATAATGTTCGCGGTAGGAATAGCCCTTCTTTCCTTTTTTATCAATATTGTTAGGAGTAAAATATGGGATCATCCCCAAGGACGGGATGTGAGCTAATTTTTCTACATCCTCCGGATTTTTTACGGTATTATCCAGGTAATCCAGGACAAAACAAAGCCCTGCGCCACCGAAAAGCCCTACCAGAAAAGCAAGGACGAGATTCCGCTTTTTTTTAGGCGAAACCGGCTTCCGGGGCACTTTTGCCTTGTCGATAATAGTGATATTACTTGTATCTACTCCATTCAAACGTGATGAGACCAGGGTCTCTTTCTGCCTTTCCACCAGAGAATTTAGCAGTTTGCGCATATTTTCTACTTCTATCTTTATACTGTTATAAGCAATCGCACTGGAATTCATCTGAGCAACATCTTTTTTTTGCTGCTCATAAAGTTGATTAAGAGAGTTTTCCTTGTTTAAAGCAGTCCTATACTCAGTTCTGGCTGCCTCAACCGCCCTTGAGATCTCCCCTTCCAACTCATTCCTCATGCTTTCAAGCTTTGCTTTTAATGATATCATCTCCGGATATTCCGGCTTAAAGACTTTGCTCTTCTCCTCATGTTCATTTCTGATTCTCGAATAATCAGTCTTAAGATCTTGGATAACCTTATTATTGACAAACTGGGGAAGTGCATCCACTTTAAGCTCTTTTAACTCGAGGTAATTGGACTCAGCTTTAATACGTTCTATGCGGGCAGAGGTCAGGGCTTTATTTATATCTGCAAATGTATTTACTACTGTGCTCTCCTCATCGCTGAGAAAATATATGCCTTTTTCTTCCCCATATGCCTGCAGTTCATTTTCTTTTTCCGCCAAGTCCAACCTGAGCTGCTCGATCTGTTCAACTAAAAATTTCGAGGCCTGCTTGGTGGTCTCAAAGCGTTTTTCAATATAGAAATCAATAAATTCTTCGGCTATCGTGTTAACGACCTGGGATGCTAAAAAAGGATCAGTTGAAACATAGCTTAGTTCTACCAGTTTGGTTTCCCTTACCGGGGAAATTTCCATACTTTTCATTACAGAATCTGTAATTTCATAATATGGATCATCCGGGAATAAATTATTTTTTTTCTGCTTACTGTTATTTCCATTTTTCTCCGGAAGAAAAACAGGATGATT
>CBFDDY010000024.1:0-14798 GCA_965603705.1 uncultured bacterium
CTGTTTGATTTTTTCAGAAAGTTCAAAACCATCCATTCCAGGCATAAAATAATCTGCCAGCACTAATTTAAATGGATTTCCTTCTTTCTCAGCACTTTTCATTTTAGTTAAAGCGGATTTTCCGGTTGAAGCCTCTGAAGGAAGCATGTTCCAGTTTTTAACCATTTCTTTGAGAATACGGCGGTTAGTGTCATTATCATCGACTATCAGTACGGGGAGGTTTTTAAACTTCTTTGCATGAAGTGGGGGAAGCTTGAGTTTAGATGTTGGTTTGATACCAAGAGTTACAGTGAAATGAAATTCACTCCCTTTCCCGGCTTGGCTTTTTATCCATATCTTTCCCTGCATTATATCCACCAATCTGGCAGATATTGTCAGTCCTAACCCGGTTCCTCCGAATTTCCTGGTAGTGGAGCCGTCAGCCTGAGAGAAAGCTTTAAAGATAAGGCTTTGTTTTGCTTTAGGGATGCCGATTCCTGTATCTGAAACTATAAAATGCAGGGTGACTTCTTCCTTCTTTTTGGATTCTTCCTCGACAGAAACCAGTATCTCGCCTTTTAAAGTAAACTTTAGGGAATTGCTTAAAAAATTAAGCAGGATCTGGCGGAGCCTGCCTGGATCACCGATGACATTATATGAAATATTCGGCGGAATCCGGCAGGCAAGTTCTAATCCTTTGCTATGGGCCTGAAACGCAATTGAGGAAACAGTATTATTGACCATATCGGCTAAATTGAAATTTACTGATTCCAACTCGATCTTACTTGCCTCGATCTTTGAGATGTCAAGGATGTCATTGATAATGGTAAGCAAAGATTCCCCGGAAGCTTTAATAGCATTGAGGTATTCTTTCTGTTCGGAAGTAATTTTGGTCTTTAAGGCCAGCTCAGTCATGCCGATCACTCCATTCATAGGAGTGCGGATCTCATGGCTCATATTGGCCAGGAACTCACTCTTGGCTTTGCTGGCTGCGATTGCTTTTTTTTGGGCGTGTTTAAGTTTGGCTGTTTCTTGCTGGAGGTTTTCCTGATTGCGCTGGCGCTCGATTACCATGGCTACCTGAGTGGAGATGAACTGGAGTATAGTCAGTTCTTTTTTGCCGAATCTAACCTTTTTGTCATAGCTTTCTATAGTCAGAACTCCGATTACTTTTTTATTGGTTATTAAGGGGACGCCAAGCCAGTCAACCCAGGGCTTTCCTAATAATTTTGCTTCCCCTTTCTCTAAAATTTCTTTAAATTTATTGGGAGTGGCATGTAAAGGTTTCCCTGTGCGTATGACCATCTCGGTAAGTCCTTCTCCATTTTTTCGGTCAGGTATGGATTTTTCATATTTATCGATAATATAGGGAAAGCTAACTGTATTCGAATCTCGGTCATAGATAGCAATGAAAAAATTATCTGCAGGTATTCTGTATGAGATTATTTTGTAAATAGCAAAAAAGAGTTCCTTAAGAGAGCCTGTAGTATTAGCTGCTTCGGATATGGCATATTGAGCAGCTTGAGCCTCTTCGGATTCCTTTATTTCTGTAATATCTTTCCCTGAGCTGAGAATTCCTGTGATGTTTCCTTTATTATTTTGAAGGAAGGTATTATGCCAGGCGATAAGCCTTTCCTCTCCCTTTTTATTTACTATGGGATTCTCATAATTTATTTCCTGTTTTAAGTCTCCTTTGAGCAGATTTTTATAGACCTTTTTAACGTCATTTTGAAGCTTGGTAGGAAGGAAATTATCGAACCAATTTTTCCCGATTATTTCCTTCTGTTTATATCCTAATATCTCACATCCCTGCCGGTTGATAAGGGTTACTTCGCCTTTAGTATTTAAGGAGACGATCATTACTCCGACTATATCCAGAAACTTCTGAGCCCTGTCTCTTTCTGTTTGCAGGTCTTTTTCAATGTTTGTCTCTTTAGTGATGTCCCGGTAAATCCCATATACAGCCTCTAAGTTTCCGTCAATGATAATAGGGGAAGCAAGGACAGATACATTAACTGGTTTTCCCTTTTTTGTAAAACGGATTGTTTTGAATGAGATGTTTTTTCCATCAACTACTTTTTTGGTAAAGGAGGCAGCTTTTTTTCGGTCTTTGAAAGAAGTTATCAGTTTATCTAAGGGTTTTCCCAGGACTTCATTTTCTTTATAGCCGAATATTTCCAGAAAATGTCGATTTGCCTGCAGGATTTTGCCTTTTTTATCTGCAATGATAATACCTTCAAGGACATTTTCAAAGAGAGTATCAAGAAAAGTTTTATACCGTTTTTTCTCATCTTTAATATTTTTCATGATTGCTTTTCCTTAAATCAAACAACCCTAAATATTCATAAAAATAGGTTAAATGTTCAGATCACATTTTTATTGTTTTGATGTTGCTATTCCGGCTCTTTGATCACGGAACAGTTGCGTCCTTTGTTTTTTGCTTCGTACAGTGCTTTGTCACTGGTTTTGATGAGAATATCTGGGGAGGAATTTGGAGAATTCTCAGAGGAGGTTGCACCAACACTTATGGTCACTTCCAATTGGTCGGATTCTATGGCGATTTTTTTTGCATTGATAACACGACGAAAGCGTTCAGCGATATGAGCTACATGATCATGACGGCAAGTGGGGACTATGGCTAAAAATTCGTCTCCACCGTAGCGACCGATCTTGTCATATTTTCGCATAGAATTTTTTAACCGCTTGGCGACTTCCTTCAAAACAAGGTCACCTATAATATGGCCGAAGTTGTCATTAACCTGCTTAAAGTTGTCAATATCGGCCCATATTACTCCGATTGGAGTATTTTCCCGTAAACAACGCTCTGTTTCTTCATTTAAAATTTCGCGTATTTTATCTCTATTCCAGAGTTGAGTAAGATCGTCTGTGTCAGCAATTTGGATTCTGTTGTTTTCCACCTGAATGATGCGTTCACCATTTTTAAGCCGGACCTTAAGTTCCGAAGAACTGAAGGGTTTTGTAATGTAGTCATCTGCTCCGGCAGAGAGTCCCTGGATTATATCGTCTTGATTATCTCTTCCTGTTAGCAAAATTATATAAAGATAGCTATCTTTTTTATCCAGCGGAGTAGTTCTGATTTTTTTACAGAGATCAACTCCATTGATATAAGGCATTTCCCAGTCCAAAACTGCGATTCGAATGGGATTTTTATTTGATTTTTTTGCATCTTTAACTTCCGGATTGAGAGCCTGCCAAGCATCTTTGCCGTTGGTTGTTAGGACCGTGTCATATCCCCATACGATGATATTCTTTTCTAAATCACGCCCAGAAATTACGTCGTCTTCAGCGATTAGGACTTTCATAATATAGAGTAATTCTACTTATTATAAAATAATTGGTCAATAGTAAAACAAAAGAAAATGGAAAATATTGAAAAGAGAATAGATTTGCGATAAGCTATATTGTTTCTAGGTAATTTTTAGTCTATAATAAACTTTGATTGTTCGCGAGTCGAGGTTGCTGAAGATACGAGGCTTAGGCTATGAAGCTGGGGTCAGTTTTTTTTGCGAATAGACCAGGTAAAATGTCATGAGGTAAATTTTGCAGGGAAACAAGGTAATAACAGCTTGTCTAGTAATTGTAGTTATATTTATCGGGGGAGTAGTGCTGCAGCAGGCAAAACCTGTACTTTTCCCTTTTTTTCTGGCGGTATTTCTTTCTTTTCTCTTATATCCGGTGCAGGATTTTCTTACTAGAATTAAAATTCCCAAGTTTCTCTCTATTATCTTTATATTACTGGTGACAGTTACAATAATTTATTTATTGGGGGCTCTTTTTTATTCTGCCGGAAAGACATTTGCAGCAGAGTTTCCAAAATACGGGCAGAAAATAAGTACGATATTGATTTCCCTCCAGGAAAAGTTAAATCTTTCCCCTTTGAATTTAGAGACTGTGGACTGGTCAAAGCAGCTGAATCTGAATAAGATCGGGGGATTGGTTGTTTCCTCTTTGGGACCGTTTTTTTCATTTATTTCCAACCTGTTTCTGATTTCTATTTTTTTAATTTTTATGTTAGCCGGCCGCGGGAAAACTCAGGAGAAGCTGAAAAAATCTCTGAATAAAAAAAATGCCCGCAAGGTCATAGAAGTTGTTGAAAAGATAGATGGTCAGATTCAGAAATACCTTGTCATAAAAACAATTGTAAGCCTGTTTACCGGGATTTTTGTGACAGTTGTGTTATTGATTTTTGGGGTTGACTTTGCCATTGTTTTTGGATTTCTCACATTTCTGATGAATTATATTCCGAATATTGGATCTTTTATTGCTACAGCTTTCCCGATTATTATTGCTTTTTTTCAATTTGAAACAATTTGGCCCGCTTTTTGGATAATGGTTCTGCTCATGTCTATTCAAATGATAATGGGAAACTTTATTGAGCCAAAACTCATGGGCAGGGGATTAGGATTAAGTCCTCTTGTTGTCCTCTTTTTCCTATTTTTCTGGGGATGGTTATGGGGAATTCCCGGTATGATTCTTTCGGTTCCGATTGCTGCTATTGTCAAAATAATTTGCAGTAACATCGATGAGCTTAATATTATAGCAGCTTTGATGAGTAAGGATTGACGGATTATCAGAAAATCAGGGGGAAAGCTGCTGCCGAATGAATAAGATTCAATTATTCTTTTTTTTTATCAGGATTGTATTCGCGGTTAAGGTTTTTAATTTTTTACCCAAAAAACTTTTTATTGCCTTTTGGGCAGCATTTTGTTCAGCTTCTTTTTTTGAGCTTCCTTTGGCTTTGGCCAATTTTTTATTTTGAGAAAAAACCTCGACAATAAATCTTTTTTTATGATCTGGGCCTTTGATTGTAACAGTTTTATACTGAGGGGCAGGAAGGTTTGCTTTTTGGAGATGTTCTTGAAGGGCAGATTTGTAGTTATTGAACGTAAATTTTCCCGCATCAACTTTTTTGAAAAGAGATTCAAAGTGAGTGAATAAGAAATTTTGGGCTGCTTTAAGGCCTCCATCAAGATAGATAGCAGCTACTAAAGCTTCGAAAGTCCCTGCTAAAATTCTCTCTTTTTTTTGCCCACCGCTTTTTATCTCCCCTTTTCCTAAAAAAATGCTTTTTTCAAGCTTTATTTTACGGGCAAAATCAACTAGAGTTTTTGTGCTGGCAGCAGCGGATTTGAGTTTAGAGAGGCCACCTTCAGAAAGTTCCGGGAAAGTTGAGCAGAGAAAATCTACTAAAATAAACCCAAGCACAGAATCCCCCAGAAATTCCAGAACTTCATTATCCAAAATGTCTTTTTTTTGTACTTCATAAGCATAAGAGCTGTGAGTCAATGCTTGAGCAAATAGTTTGTCATCTTTAAATTTATATCCGATTTTTTTTTTCTAATATTGCTAATTTTGCTTTCATTTATCATATGCTTCGATTTGAATAGATTATATTACCTCCCACGACTGTTATCGCCGGAGTTCCTTTTAGTTTCCAGTCATGAAAGGGATTGTTTTTACTTTTTGATCGGAATTTATTGACATTAACTTGGATTTTATTATTTAGATCGAGGATAGTAAGATCTGCATCAGCTCCCGGGCAGATTTTTCCCTTGTTTTTTAGCTTCAATATTTTAGCAGGATTAGTGGAACACATCTCAATTAATCTTTGCAGGGAAATAGTGTTGTTATTAATGAGCCTGTCCAGGAGTAAAGATACTGCTGTTTCCAAACCGTTTATTCCAAATGGAGCGATATCAAACTCAACCGCTTTTTCATCAGGAGAATGAGGGGCATGATCGGTTGCTATTACATCGATGAGTCCTGATTTGACAGCTTTTATTAAGCTTGAAACGTCCTTTTTATCTCTCAAGGGAGGATTGACTTTTAGGTTTGTATCATAATTTGCAAGAGAGGAATCATCCAAAATGAGATGGTGAGGAGTTACTTCTGCTGTAACCTTGAGTTTTTTTGCTTTTGCTGCTGTAAGCAGCTCTATGGAACCTTTTGTGCTTAAGTGGGCAAGATGAATCCTGGCTCCGGATTTTTCCGCAAGAATGATATCTCTGGCTACCATAACTTCTTCAGATGAAGCGGGGATGCCATTTAAGCCTAATTGGCAGGAATAAGGGCCTTCGTTCATGACCCCGTTGCCACTTAGGTCAGTATTTTCACAATGGCTGATGATCACTCCATCGAACTGTTTTACATATTCTAAAGCGCTGCGCATTACTTGGCTGTTGGAAACAGGATTTCCATCATCAGAAAATGCAACTGCCCCAGAATCAATGAGTTCTGCCACCTCTGACAGCTCTTTGCCTTTTTGCCCTTTTGTAATAGCTGCAATAGGGAAGATGTTTACCATCCCTGTCTTTTTTGCCTCAGAGAGGACGTATTTAATAGTACTGCTATTGTCGATGACCGGGAAAGTGTTAGGCATACAAGCAATTGAAGTGAATCCTCCTCTGGCAGCTGCAGCTGAACCGGTCCGTATGGTTTCTTTGTGCTCTTGTCCTGGTTCACGCAGATGGACATGCATGTCAATAAAACCGGGAGCTACTACCAGCTCGGTAGCATCAATGATCTTAGCTGAGGGAGCACTTATTTTAGTTTTTATTTCTGCTATCTTGTTTTTATCTATTAAAATATCAAGGATTTCATCTGTTTGAGAGTCAGGGTCGATAACTCTTCCGTTTTTAATCAGTAATTTCATGTTCTTTTCCTCCTAATAAAAGATAGAGAACCGCCATTCTTACTGCAACCCCGTTTTCAACCTGCTGCAATATTACCGATTCAGTTGAATCAGCTAAGTCAGTTGAAATTTCTACATCCCGGTTTATTGGCCCGGGATGCATGATTATGGCATCTTTTTTGGCCTTCTTGAATCTTTCCCTAGTAAGGCTGTAAAGCTTTCTATATTCTCGAAGAGATGGAAAAAAGCTTTTATCTTGTCTCTCAAGTTGAATTCTTAACATTATAACATCTGCACCCTTAACAGCATGGTCTAGATTGTAATTGATTTTTGCCCCTAATTTAATAAAATAGGGTGGCAGTAGGGGAGGAGGCCCGACTAATACAACCTCAGCTCCCAGTTTTTTTAATAACAGGACATTGGAGCGGGCTACTCTGCTGTGCAGAATATCGCCTGCAATAACGATTTTCAGGCCGGAAAGTTTCTTTTTTTTTTTTTTTATGGTAAAGGCATCTAACAAGGCCTGAGTGGGGTGTTCATGAGCTCCATCGCCGGCATTGATAATATGTGAGCTGCAGAATGTACTGATAAAATAGGGGCTGCCGGCAAAGGCATGCCTGATAATTATGGCATCTGTATTCATTGCTTCTAGGTTTAATATCGTATCTTTCAGGGTTTCGCCTTTAGACACACTGGATGTTTGTTTGCTGAAGTTTGATATGTCGGCGCTGAGCCTTTTCGCTGCCAGTTCAAATGAACTTCTGGTCCTGGTACTGGATTCATAAAAAAGGTTAATTATAGTTTTACCTCTCAAAATAGGGACTTTTTTTACTTCGCGTGATGAAATTTCAGAGAGAGATTCAGCAGTATCCAGGATCGTTGTGATCTCAGAGACGGATAAAGGCTGAATGCCAAGAAGGTGTTTTTGATTAAATGCCACTTTTTTTTCTCCTATTTCATTCCTGCGGGTTCGATAATTATTACTTCGTCTTTTTTATCGATATCTTTAAGCTTGACTCTTACCTTTTCTCTGCGGGAAGTGGGCAGGGATTTGCCGATATAATCGGGTTTGATAGGAAGTTCTCTATGTCCGCGGTCGATAAAAACAAGTAATTGTATTGTCTTGGGACGTCCTAAGTCAATAATGCTGTCCATGGCTGCTCGGATAGTTCTCCCAGTAAATAGAACATCATCGACAAGTAGCACATCCTTGTCTGTTATTGAAAAATCTATTTTCGTTTGTTTAACTATATGTTTCTCTCCGCGTTCAGAAAAATCATCGCGGTAGAGAGTAATATCAAGCACTCCCAAGGGGACTTCAATATCTTCAAATTTTTTGATCAATTGAGAGATCCTTTTGGCAATAAATACTCCCCTGGTTCTGATTCCAATTATTACCAGGTTATTGAGGTCACGGTTTCGCTCTGTGATTTCATTGGTTATGCGGTTAAAAGCTCTCTTGATTTTTCCTGAATCCATAACCTTGGCTTTGATTTTATCTTCCATATTTTCTCTCCTGATATTCTTTAACACTAGATAATACTAAGTAAATGGGAAATAGTAAATAGGGAGACTGAAGTTTCCCCATTTTTTCTGAGCTTCGGAGCCTTAAGCAAGAATCAAGTCAGTTGATACGAAAACACGCGGATTTTCCCCAGCGTGGAAAATCCGCTCGGATACAGTCTTCGCTCTCTTCTCCTTGAAGGAGAAGAACCATGCCCGCTCATCCTTGCTCACGGTTTTCTTAATCAATTGACCTGATTCTTTTCACCGCTCTTTTTCGTCGGATTTCCTCGAAAAGCCTCATCATAAGGCTATATCTTCAATGTCGCTTCAGACACAACCGAATTTCATTAGATAGAAGATTTTTGACTAACATTTCATGGTTTTTCTATTTTCCATTTACCGTTCTCTATTTTCTGCTTTTAAAATACTCACGAGCGATTAGTAGATCTTTTTGTATTTGTTTGGATAATTTATCCGAGGATTCGAATTTTATCTCATCACTGAGTCTTTTTAAAAAGAGAATTTTTACTTTTTTCCTGTAAATATCGGATTTAAAGTCAAGAATATGAGTTTCTATGTTGATATTTTTCTGCTGAAAAGTAGGGCATTTTCCGATATTCGTAAGAGAGGGGAATTCCCGGTTGTTAAGAATAACAGATGTTAAAAAAACTCCGAATGGGGAAATATCATTCTCTGTATTTATATTTGCCGTAGGGAATCCGAGGGCTGTTCCTCTGGAATGCCCCTTTATGATTTCTCCCTGGAGTTCATATGGCTTACCAAGGAGGAGATTAGCATTTTTGATGTCACCTTTTTGGATGAGGCGACGGATAAGGCTGCTGCTGATGGTCATAGTATTCATAGAAACAGAGGGGATTATGTATATTTTGAGATTATTGGGAGTAGGCTGGGATTTAAGAGTCGATATATTGCCTGTTCGGTTTTTGCCAAATCGGAAATTATCGCCTACGATAACAGCTTTGGCATTTAGGGTTTTAATCAATATTTTGTTAATAAAATCTTCAGTAGATAGATTGGCGAATTTTCTAGTAAAGGGAAGGGTGAAAACTGCTTGTACTCCCAAAGCTTTAATGCTTTCTATTTTTTGTTCAAGAGTTTGAAGGAGATTTATCTGGCCTTTCCCAGTGATTTTTCCGGGATGAGGAGAAAATGTGAGGACTAAAGATATAAGGTTTTTTTCTGATGCTTTGTTTACTAAAAAATTAAGGATTTTTTGATGCCCCAGGTGCAAGCCGTCAAAATTTCCTATAGCTACAACTGAGTCTTGTTCAAATTGGTCCAGGTCATAAAAGCTTGAAAATATTTGCATAGTGATAATATCGGAAAAAAATATTACAATATTATATGATATTATTCAAGGGAGATGAGAATGAGTGATGCAGAAAAAGCAGGGAAAGAATTTGCAAAGTTAGTTCGGATCTTGGATGTCTTGCGGGGAGAAAATGGCTGTCCCTGGGATAAAGAGCAGGATGAAAAATCAATTGTCGATTATTTTCTGGAGGAAGTCTATGAAGTAGTTGATGCAGTTTATGATAATAACAGCCGCTCGGTTGCAGAAGAGCTGGGTGATGTGTTGATGGAGATTGTGTTTTTATCCAGAATTTTTAAAGAAAAAGATGAATTCAAAGTTTCAGAAGTAATTGAGGGGATCAATCATAAAATGGTCCGTCGGCATCCTCATGTATTTGGGACTATGAAAATCAGTTCCCCTGAGAAAGTAAGTGCTCAATGGAGGAAGCAGAAGAATATAGAAAAACAACGAAAATCTTTATATGATGGATTATGTAAAAGTACTCCGGCATTGCTCTCTTCGCTTCAAATCGGATTGAGAGCTGCGGTTTATGGATTTGATTGGGATAGTGCCAAGAACACCCTAAAGAAAGTGAAAGAGGAGATATTAGAGCTGGAAAAGGCCTTCGAGTCTGGGAAAAAGGAGGATGTGCTGGAAGAGATAGGAGATGTCCTTTTTACTTTGGCAAATGTATCCCGTCACCTTGACATCAATCCGGAAATAGCCTTACGCAAGGCTAATGAGAAATTTATTAAGAGGTTTCAATATATTGAACAAAATTTGAGTGAATCAGGTAAGAAAATAGAGGAAGCTTCGCTCCAAGAAATGGATAAGCTCTGGGAAGAATCAAAGATGAAATAATTTATCTTGATTTTTTTCGATGAATTAAGCAAGCTTTAGTGAATTTGTCAAGTTCTCCGTCAAGTACTTTATCCACATCCCCTGTTTCTTCATTTGTCCGTAAGTCTTTTATCATCTGGTAAGGATGAAGAACATATGAGCGGATCTGATTTCCCCATGCGATATCTGACTTCGCATCTTCAAGTTTATCCAATTTTTCATTCTTTTTATTTTTTTCAAGCTCATATAGTCTTGACATAAGGACTTTCATAGCAGAAGCTTTGTTTTTATGCTGGGATCTCTCGTTCTGGCATTGGACCACAATGTTTGTGGCTAAATGAGTAATTCTTACAGCAGAATCAGTGACATTAACGTGTTGTCCTCCATGTCCTGAGGCGCGGTAGGTATCAACGCGGATATCATCTGGATTTACTTCAATTTCTATATCTTTATCGACTTCAGGATATACAAAAACTGCTGCAAAAGAGGTGTGTCGTCTTTTGTTGGAATCAAAGGGAGATATTCTGACAAGGCGGTGGACTCCTGATTCATGGCACAAATTGCCAAATACATAATCACCCTGGATGTGAATAGTAACACTTTTCACACCAGCTTCTTCCCCGGGAAGCAGGTCTAAGACTTTGGATTTAAAGCCTTTTCTTTCTGCATATCTGAGATACATTCGCATAAGTATTTGGGCCCAGTCCTGGGATTCTGTCCCTCCAGCCCCGGGATGAATTGTTAAAATGGCATTACGGAAATCATCCTTTTCATAAAAAAGGGCTTCAAGTTCTGCATCCTGAAGATATTTCCGGAAGGCTGCTAAACTTTCAGATAATTCCTTTGAGATATTTTCTCCTTCATCACCTAACTCTAGCAATACTTCCAGTTCTTCTTTTATGTCTTTTATTTGGGAGAAAGATGATATGTTTTTTTCAAGCTGCTTTTTTTGCTGTTGAAGGGATTGGGATTTCTTACGGTCTTTCCAGATTTCGGGGGATGAAAGTTGTCTGTTTAATTTTTCAAGTTTGGATTTTATTTTATTTAGGTCAAAGAAAACCTCGTAAGTCTTCGTACTTTTCGAGTAGGATTTTATACTGGATATGAAGGTCAGAAAGGTTTATTTTCGGAGTATTTTTATTTTCTGTCATTTTTCTTGAACACAGCAAGAATAAAAAATAAGAGGGACAAAGTCAAGCTGAAATAAGGAAGTAAATCTCCAAATCTGGTGTAAAGGGTCAGACTATCTGAGGGGGTTATTACAGCTGATAGAAAGGTGGCCGTGTTTAATTTAGAGAGGGATAGGATGCGGCCGTAAGGGTCGATTATGCCGCTTATCCCGGTGGTAGCTGACCTTAAAACATAGCGTCTGTTTTCAACTGCTCGGGTAACAGCAATAGCAAAGTGATGGTAAGGAGCAGAGCTTTTTCCGTACCAACCGTCATTTGTGATTGTGACTAGGAATTTTGCTCCCTTTTTTACAAATCTCCTGACAAGGTCAGGGAAGATGATTTCGTAACAGATCGGAGTGCCAAATTTCACCCCTTTGAATTCATGAAGAGTATTTTTTTCTCCAGGAGTTAATTCACCTACGGCATGCGTAAAGTTTGATATAAAGGAAAAGATCTTTTTATAAGGAGTATACTCTCCAAAGGGGACAAGATGGTTTTTATAATAATAGCTGATAGACCGGTCCGGGCTCAAAAAAGCTGTGGCATTATAATAAAGATATTTTTCTGCGGATGGCTTTATTTCACTAGTCCCCAAAAGAAAAGAAGACTCAGATTCTATTGCAAGAGAAAAAAGTTTATCATGAAAATCATTTAAAAAACTGGAGTTACAGGTAAAACAAAGTGGTACAGAAAGTTCAGGCCAGATAATAAGCTCAGAACCTTGAGAAATTGCTTCTTGACTTAGTTTAATATGGCGATTGAATAGAGCGAACGTTTTTTTATAGCTCAGACTGCTGAAATCAGTTTCAGCTGGGATGTTGCCTTGGATCACAGCTGCAGATAATGAATTGGGAGTTTGAGATATATTGCCTATACTTATTCCCCCTCCTATATGTATCAGGAGGATAAGAGCCACAGCAGAAAAAAAGGGGAGTTTTGTCCTGAAATGGATGGATTTTAAGAAGAGACTCTGGAATAAGAGCAAAATCAGGGAAAGCCCATAAATTCCAGTCAAGGTTGTCATCTGGATGAAATAGAGGTTTTTATACTGACTATAGCCCAAGAGACCCCAGGGGAATCCGGTAAGAAGGTGAGTTATGATGAATTCAAATGTTACCCAGATAAAGGGAGCTATTAAATAGCTGCTTTTTGGAAAAGAACGATTTATCCGGGAATAGACAACAGCAAATAATGCCCAGAAAAGGCCAAGAAAAAGGAAGAATAGAATGTAGATCAATAAACTGAGTCCCAGGGATAATCCTCCATAGTGGGCGGGGACTGCAGGGATCCAGTAGAGGAGGACGGCGTAAAATAAAGAGCCGGCGATCCATCCCAAGAAAAAACTTTGAATGCCTTTCTTTCGGTTAATGACAAGAAGGAGAGGAATAAGAGATATCCAGCCTAAGAAGAAAAGATTAAATTTAGGAAATGCCAATGCTGTTAATATGCCGCTGAGTCCTGCAAGGATAATATCTTTTACTCTCACTAATCCTATTAACCTATACTATTCATAAAAAATGTCGATATGTATGATACATCTTTTTTAATCAGTATTTTACACTGATTCTTATAGTGATTCAATTTACTATTTCCTTCACAATGTAATCTCTATTAATAATCGACATTTTTTACCTTTCAGGCGAGCCGATCTTACCGCATCTCAGGCAACCTCGACTCGTGAATAATTTAGGTTAACTCTTTTGCATATGCAAAACAAAGGTTTTATTGTTTGATGATAAAATAGTCGCCTACCCTTTTTTTCTCTATGTTGGCAATTCTTTCAAGTGCTTTTTCTGCTTGTTCTCGTGTTTTAAATCCACCTACTTTTATTCTGTATAATTGGCGGCTATCTGTGGGTGAGGGATTATATACTCTGGAGGCAAAGCCCTGATTCTTTAATTTTCCTGAGTGGTCCTCAGCTCCCTGCTTGTTTTTGTAGGCACCGACCTGAATATAGAAAAGATTTTTTTCAACAACTTGGGAAGATGGGGGAGAAGGAGGCTTTTCTTTTTCCTCTTTAATTTTTTCATGAGAAGCGATCTCTTCGCTTATTACATCTTTCGGCTTTTCTAATTGGACAGGTTTATCTTCAATGACTCTTTCGATTTGATCAGATGATCCAAAACTTGTGCTTTCTGCTATAAAGGTTTGTTTTTTCCCAACAGATACTCCCAGGAGGAAAATGATAATGCCAAGGACAATTATAGTAAGAAAGATAAATACAAGTAAAGAGCTGGAGATTTGAAGTTCTCTATAATCTTTGTTTTTCATTGTATAATGATCAATCGGATTTTTTCTTTTCCATAAAGGCCTTAATCAGGTCTAAAGGAAGAGGAAAGATGATAGTGGAATTTTTTTCAGCTGATATTTCAGTAAGGGTTCCCAGGAATCTGAGTTGTAATGCTTGAGGATTTGTGGATATTATGTCTGCGGCTTTGGTGAGTTTCCCTGCGGCCTGATATTCCCCCTCAGCATGGATAACTTTTGCCCTGCGGTCTCTTTCTGCTTCAGCCTGTCTGGCAATGGCTCTGACCATATTGTCTGGGAGGTCGACATGTTTCGTTTCCACTAGCTGGACTTTTATTCCCCAGGGATCAGTGTGTTTATCTAAGATCTCTTGGAGTTGAGAGTTTAATTTTTCTCTTTTTGAAAGCAACTCGTCCAACTCGACTTCACCTAATACAGCGCGAAGAGTAGTCTGGGCTAACTGGGAAGTTGCGAACAAGTAGTCCTGGACTTCAATTATTGCCTTTTTTGGCTCCAGCACCCGGAAATATACAACTGCATTAACTTTAACGGAGACATTATCTTTGGTAATGACATCCTGAGAAGGAATGTCCATGGCTACGATCCTTAGACTTACCCGGACCATACGGTCGATTGGAGCAAAAACTAAAATGAGACCTGGGCCCTTTGCCTTTGAAAGAACACGGCCCAGGCGAAAGATAACTCCTCTCTCATATTCTTTTAAGATTTTTATTGAATTTAAGAGATATAGGACCACCAATGTGATGACGACTATTGGAAGTGTTAACATTTTTTCCTCCTTAAACAGAATTTAAGATTTTACTTTTGTTACTTTTATCTTTAAATTTTGTTTTACTTCAATTACTTTGACATATGTCCCTTTAGGTATTTTTTCTGTTGCTTCCGCTTTCCACAGCTCACCATGAACAAAGACTTTCCCTTCCGGGTTTAAAATTGTTTGGGTTATTCCGGTTTCTCCTATTAAACCTTCCTGTCCGGTTTGAGTTTTTTGGAGCTGAGCCCGGATGGCTATAGTAATTAAGAAGATAAAAACAAGAGAAATTCCGATCACGACTGGAATAATAAACTT
>CBFDDY010000025.1:0-14666 GCA_965603705.1 uncultured bacterium
TCCTACTGGATGGTCGATTTGGAGGAGCATGTGTTTCCCATAAAAAAATACCGTCTTATCTATGAAAGGCTATTAAGATCAGGAGCAAAAAAGGAAAAATTTGTTTCCCCTTCAATGCCGGATGATAAAGCCCTTTTACTTGTTCATTCGCAAAGATATATAAAAAAGATAAAGGCAGGAAAACTTTCTTCATCTGAACTCCAGGCTCTTGAGATCCCCTATAGTGCCGAAGGAATTGAATTTGCCTTTTTAAATGTGGGGGGTACTATTGAAGCAGCAGAGCATGCTCAGAAGGAGGGGCTTTGTCTTCATCTAGGGGGAGGTTTTCACCATGCTTTTTATGATCATGGAGAAGGTTTTTGTGTCTTGAATGATACAGCTGTAGCCCTGGAGCATTTAAAACAAAAAGGCGAGATTCAGAAAGCAATGGTGGTTGATTGTGATGTCCATCAGGGAAATGGGACTGCCTCTGTATTAAGCGGGAAAAAGCATGCTTTTACATTTTCTATTCATCAAATGGACCTTTATCCTGCTGTTAAGGCGGAGAGCTCGCTTGATGTCGGATTGTGGTCAGGAGATGGAGATGAAAAATATCTAGAGTTGCTTAATTCTAATATTCCCAGGATCTATCAGGAATACCAGCCGGACCTGATATTTTATCTAGCCGGGGCCGATCCTTTTGAAAAAGATCAATTGGGCGGATTAAAGATCACCATGTTAGGGCTTAAAGAACGGGATAATATTGTTCTAAAGAATGCCCGCAAGCTAAGGATACCGGTAGTGGTTGTCCTGGCCGGTGGATATGCATATGACATTGACGATACTGTTACCATTCATATGAATACTATTAAGGTCGCTCAAAAAGTGCAAAGAAAATATCCTGCCTGAAATAAAAAAAGGGGTCAAGTCTAATCCTGAAGGAATACATTTGCGAATACTTTGGCATCCCCGATCATATCTTCAATGACACAATATTCATTAGGTTGGTGGGCTGTGTCGCATGTTTTTGACCAGCAGGCAGCTTGATATTGTGACTTTCGTAAAAATGCTGCAAGAGTTAGGCCTCCGCTTCCATAAGGTTTTCCTTCTACTCCATAGATCTCTTTAATAGCTTTTTGCAGTGCTTTTACAATCGGCGCCTCGGGAGAAGTCGGAGGGGAGGCAGGATTGTTTTGTATATCTTCCAGGATAATTTTGACTTTAAACCGGCTTTCAACCGATTCCGCTATTTTACGGATAGCATCTCTTATCTTTTTGATATTGTATGTTGGCAGGATGCGGCAGTCCATATAAAATACATCTTCTCCGGGGATGGTGTTTATATTGAGAACATTTGTCTCTTTTTTAGTCGGTTCAAAAGTAGAGATGGGTGGGTCAAACAGGGGATTTTTATCAGCGAATAACTGGTAAAGGTAAGATAATTCTGTGATCAAGTAAGAAGCTGCTTTCAGGCTGTTTATGCCTTTTTCCGGAGTTGATCCGTGGGTTTGATTCCCCAGAGTTTTTACTTTTAACCAGAGGATGCTTTTTTCTGCTACTTCGATCATTGTCCCTTCTACATTTCCAGCATCAGGTACTAGTATCAGGTCATGTTTGCGAAATGGATTGAATTTATCAATCACATATTCTATTCCTTTATTACTTCCCATCTCTTCGTCTGCAACTAAAGCTATGCCGATGTCATAGTTTGGTTTTATTCCTTCGGTTTTAAAAGCCTTAAGAGCGTAGAGAGAGGCAACCATGTCCTGCTGGTTATCATCAACTCCCCGGCCGTAGATCCTCCCATTTTCTACCCATGCTTGATAGGGATTTCCTTGCCATTGAGACAGTTCTCCTGGGGGAACTACATCCATATGAGTCATGATCCAAATGGTCTTAGAAGCGCTTTTTCCTTTATATTTTGCCAAAATATTAGGCCTGTATCCGGAGGGGGCATCCAGGTCGGGGGCTTTTATTAAATTGATGTCCTGAAATCCGTTTTTTTTTATAAAATCAAGTAAGACTTCTGCTTTTTTTGCTTCTCCTTCTCCTCCGATGGAAGGAGATATGGCAGGAAGCGAGCATAGTTTCATCTGCATGTCTATCATTTCGTTCCGGAATGATTGGATCCTTTTATAGATTCTATTTATTTTATCCATAGCTATTTTTCCTGTGATGCCATAATATCACCGTCTTTTTCTATTAGCAACCCGGAAACCAGTAAAAACAGAAAATTCAGAAAAATCAGGTTAACAAATAGTAATTTAGAGTTATTCCTTTTCTCTTACTCTGGAGTTCCCCTGATTCTTGACATTTTATTTTCCAGGGCATACATTTACACAAAATGCGAATAGGATTAGACCTGCGTCCATTTCTTAAGGAGGAGACTGGTATTGGAGTCTATTACCGAAACCTGCTGTTTTCTTTAGCAAAAATCGACCTGGAAAATGAGTACTTTTTATTCTCTTCTTCTTTAAAAGACCGATTTTCTCTGAACAAGATCCCGGCTTTTGCCAAAATGAATTTTCGTGATTTTCATTACCCGGTGGAAGTGATTAATTTTTGCTGGCACAGATTGTTATTCCCCCCTCTGGATAGTATTTTTAAACAAAGCCTAGATCTGACTCATTCACCCACTCCCTTGATCCTTCCCACAAGGGGAAAAAAAATTATTAGTGTCCACGATCTATTTTTTGTGAATTTTCCGGAATTAACCGATAAAGATACACGAAAAAATTTCCCCAAAAGGATTTCTGCATCTATTCAGAAAGCGGATGGAGTGATTGCTGTTTCCAGGTTTGTCAAAGATCAGCTCTTAAACAGATTTATTATTGATGAAGAAAAAGTTAAAGTAATTTATCACGGAACTGACCCGGATTTTTATCCCGAGGTTCCCGCCAGCAGGCTGGATAGGGTAATAAAAAAATACGCACTCCCTTTAGATTTTCTTTTATTTGTGGGAGCGATTGAGCCTCGGAAAAACCTCACCAGCCTTATTAGGGCGCTAAAAATAGTCCATAAAAAACATAAGAAGATTTTGCTTGTCATCGCCGGCCGGAAAGGGAGTGATTACCCTAAAGTGCAAGCCTTAATTAAAAAAAACCAGCTTGAGGATTGGGTGAAAACGCTTGATTACTTGCCAAGAGAAGAGGTGCGCTGTCTTTATAGTCTGGCCTCGCTTTTTGTGTTTCCTTCCTTGTGTGAGGGTTTTGGGCTGCCTTTGCTTGAGGCGATGGCCGGTCGCTTGCCTTTGGTTGTATCCGAAGTTTCAGCTTTGCCGGAAATCGCAGAAGATGCGGCCCTTTATTTTGACCCTAATAGTCCGGAATCAATAGCTGGAAGGATTGTTGAGGTTTTGCAGGATAAAAGTTTACAAAAGAAATTAATCGCCCGGGGAGTGGAAAGAAGCAAGGATTTTGATTGGGAAAAAACCGCAGTTAATACCTTGTCCTTTTACCAAACAATAGCAGGTCAGGGAGAATAACATGAAGGTTGCAGTAGACTGCTATGAAGTCAAGCGCCCTGTGACGGGGGTGGGCAGGGTCACGAGTAATTTATTAACAGAACTTGCCGAAATTATGCCTGAGGATGAGTTTCATGCTTTATCACGTGAAAAATACGAGGGATATAAAAGGACGAATATAATTCAGCATATAGTCCTCCCTGACAACGGATATTTCAGATGGCAGAATGGACCCTTTCGCAAGAAATTAAAGGCTGTCTGCCCAGATATTTTGATTGCGTCTAATTATACACTGCCTATTTTTTCCCCTTACCCTTCAGTTCTGATCGAACATGATGTTTCCTTTATATCTCATCCTGAATGGTTTCCCAGAAGGGAAACCATAAAAAAACGCTGGTTGGTTCAAAGGAGTGTAAAAAAAGCTGATAGAATAGTCACTGTTTCGGATTTTTCAAAAGCTGAGATTTTAAAATATTTTCATATCTCTTCCCAGAAAGTAAAAGTTATTCTGCATGGATCAGATGCCATTTTCCGCAAGTCTTCAGCTGAAGAAATTGAAAGATGGAAAGAGAGTAAAGGCTTAAAAGGAAAAAAGATCATAGGATTCCTTGGTTCGATATTCAACCGGCGCCATATCCCTGAACTGGTCGATGCGGTCCGGCTTCTCAGGGAGGAATTGCCCGAAGTGTTTTTGTATGTTATTGGGAAAGACTTAACTTATCCCTCTCAAAATATCCCCCAGCTTTTAGATAAGGAATGGATATTATGGGAATCCAGCATCCTTGATGATAAATTACCTATATTTTTTTCATCGCTTGATTTGTTTGCCTATCTTTCTGAATATGAAGGCTTTGGCCTTCCTCCTCTTGAAGCCCTTTCATGCGGGACAGTTCCTGTGCTTTTAAATCGGACTTCTCTAAAGGAGATATATAGCAATACTGCTTTTATGGTTGATCAACCTGAGGTTAATGTGGTTAAGCATACTTTAAAAGCCGCTTTGACTGAAGTTAGGGAACGGGAGGAGATCTTAGCCCGGTTCAAAAAAATAAAATCCTGTTTTTCCTGGCGGAAAGCAGCGGAAGATATGTCTGTATTATTAAAAAAGCTCTGTGATTGATTAAGTATCCTTAACTATTCATAAAAAATGTCGATATTTAGTCAAGTTTTGCCAAGTTAATATTTTACATTTATTCCTATAATGATTCAATTGACCACTTCGTTTCCGATGTAATCTCTCTTAATAATCGACATTTTTTACCTTGCAGGCGAGCCGATCTTACCGAGTCTACTTTGTTGCAGCGGATTCGCAGTGAAAGACCACAGCTTCATCCGCTGCGCCTCGTATCTGCGGCAACCTCGACTCGTGAATAATACAGGCTAAGAGCTTGTATGGATATGGGTAAATCCCGGAGAAAGCCGTTCGGAACAACGCGAGCATGGTTCTTCTCCTTTAAGGAGAAGAGAGTGAAGACTGTATCCGAGCGGATTTTTCACGCTGGGGAAAATCCGTGTGTTTTCGGATCAACTGACCTGATTCTTGCTTATGGCTCAGTAGCTTAGAAAAAATGGGGGAACTCCTGTAGATGTTCCTGTTTGACAATCTTCGCATTGCTTTTTATAATCAGTTTAAATGGAAAACATTAAGGTAGCTCTTGTCCATGACTGGCTGACAGGCCAGAGGGGGGGAGAAAAAGTGCTTGAAGTTTTCTCCGAGATATTCCCGGATGCGCCTATTTATACTCTAATTCATTTTCCTGGAAGCCAGATCGAGGATATTGAAAATAAGCGTATCGTTACCAGTTTTATCCAGAAATTCCCATTTCTCAAAAAAAAATACCGTTCTTACCTTCCTTTGTATCCTCTGGCGATAGAGATGTTCGATCTGCAGGAATATGATATGATAATTTCAAGCTCCCATTGTGTTGCAAAAGGCGTCATCCCTAGGCCTGATGCCCTCCACATAAGTTATGTTCACTCTCCTATTAGGTATGCCTGGAACCAGTATTTTTCATATTTTTCGCATGAAAAACTTGGGATATTCTCTCGTTTTCTTATTCCTCCCATCATTCATAAAATAAGGCTGTGGGATTCAATATCTGCTCATAGGGTAGATTATTTTGTGGCTAATTCAAAAACGGTAGCTAAAAGAATTGAGAAATATTACCGGCGTTCTGCAGAAGTTATTCATCCTCCTGTGGATACACGATTTTTTAAACCAGGGGGTAAGCAGGATAACTATTTTTTGATTGTTTCAGCCCTGGTACCTTATAAACGGTTGGAACTTGCTATTGAGGCTTTCAACCAGAGTGGGGATGTGCTAAAAATTGTCGGACAGGGACCTGATTATAGGAAACTTAAAAAAGCAGCTAAGGCCAATATTAAGTTTTTGGGGTCATTAGATCCGGTTGGTCTGCTGCAGGTTTACCGGGGCGCTCGTGCTCTTATATTGCCGGGAGAGGAAGATTTTGGCATAAATGTTCTGGAATCACAGGCCTGTGGTGTTCCGGTTATTGCTTATATGCGAGGCGGCGCTACAGAGACTGTTATTACTGAGGAAACAGGTGTTTTTTTCCCTGAACTTAAAGCATCAAGCTTGCTTATTGCCCTTGACAAATTCAAGCATCTTTCATTTAATAAAAAATTGATAAGAGAGAATGCTTTAAATTTTTCACGTGAGAAGTTTAAAAAATCGATTTCTGCATATCTGCGGAAAAAATGGATGCGGTTTAGAGAGCAAAATGATTAGAAGACAGAGAAGCGGTCTTGTTGGCTTGTATATCCTAAGTGATATTATAGCTATCCTTATATCTTATTATTGGTCTTATGCTTTTAGATTCTATGGATACATTTTGCCTATTGACCCGGTAAAAGGGATTCCTCCTATAAACCCGTATACAATGCTTTTCCCTTTATTCCTTGTCGCCCATCTGACGATTTTTTTTCTGCAAGGCTTTTATAAGACACGCCTGAAACGAACTAGGATTGATGATTTTATTTATATATCCCTTAATGGAGTTTTATCCATTTTGTTTGTTCAGTCTGTTATGGGGTATCTAAATGCTTATAGCCAGGGAGATGCCCCTTTATTCCGGATTACCTTTACTTTATCACATTGGTTTCTGGTCCTCTATTTTGTTAGTGTGATATTGGTCATTTCCATTCTTAGGCATCAGATATATTTTTTTATGAAAAGACGTTATGCTCGCGGTTTAAATCTTAAAAGCGTACTTATTGTAGGTGCTGGTAAAATGGGGAGATCAGTTGCTCATAAACTTGCTCAGTATAAGGATCTTGGTTTTGTAGTGAAAGGTTTTCTGGATGACGAGGTAAAAAAAGGCGAAGAGGTTGCTGTAAATGGCGGAATAAAGGTCCTTGGCCCGCTGGGTGACCTTGAAGATGTGTTAGAAAAGGAGAATATCAGCGAAGTCTACGTAGCCCTGGATCTGAATAATTATCCCCGCATTCTAGAGACCCTGAAGATCGTTGATAGATTTATTGTAAACGTGAGATTGATCCCTGACCTTTTCCAGCTTTTGACTCTAAAAGCCAGGATTGAAGACCTTGATGGATTTCCTGTTATAAGCGTGGATGAACCTCCTATGCGGGGCATGATGTTAATTGTAAAAAGAGTTGTAGACCTTGCTGCTTCAGCTTTCCTCTTGATTCTTATCTCTCCTTTTCTCCTGATGACAGCTCTGCTGGTTAAAATGACTTCTAGAGGACCGATCTTCTACCATCAAAAAAGAGTGAGTCTGGATGGGAAAGAGTTTATTATCCACAAATTTAGGACCATGATATGTGATGCAGAGGATAAAACTGGACCTGTGATGTCTTCTCCTGAAGATGAGCGGATCACAAGGATCGGTCGTTTGCTGCGGAAGTTCAGTGTTGACGAGATACCCCAGCTATATAATGTTCTAAAAGGGGATATGAGTTTGGTCGGCCCCAGGCCTGAAAGGCCGGTTTTTGTCAAGGATTTCCGTGACCGGATCCCAAAATATATGCTTCGGCATAAAGTTAAATCCGGAATAACCGGCTGGGCCCAGGTGCATGGACTGCGTCAGGATTCTGATTTTGACAAGCGTCTGGAATACGATTTTTATTATATTCAGAACTGGTCCTGGCATCTTGACATGAAGATTCTTTGGGAGACTCTCCGTAAAGGTTTTATTGATAAAAGTATTTGAATTCAGGTTAGCTGTTATTTCTTAAACAAAGTAATCCCGATATAAGTGTAGTGTAATCCTGAGAGAAGGGTGAGGATAAAGGTTAGTAGATATAACCAAATAAGGAAACTTGGTTTGCTGGCTAGGGCATTAAAGAGGAGAACAAATAGCAATGTACTCATTTGAAGAGCTGTGCAATATTTTCCGAGGGAGGTCGGCGGGAAGGATTTTTGTCCTATCAGTTTAAAGAGGATAAAAGCTCCGGTCACAATATATAAATCCTTGCAGATCACAGCAATCGTTAGCCAGGAGGGGATAGTGTTTACCAGGTCTATCGATGAAATTGAGAGAATAGGATAAACAGTTAACATTAAAGCTTTATCACCTATAGGGTCGAGTAGTGCGCCTAGTTTTGTTTTCTGGTCTAAAAGACGGGCCGCCATTCCGTCCAACATATCAGTAGAAGCTGCAATAAAAAAAATGATCAGAGCTCCTATGTTATTCCGGTTTAATATCATATAGAGAAATACAGGAATAAGGAGAATTCTGGATATGCTGAATAGATTAGGGATGTTGAAAATTTGTTCCCTTTTTGGATGATTCATTTCTATTTAATGAGAGCTAGAATGATATCCAGCAGTTTAATTGCTTCCTGACCTGACACAGCTCTGTTGGAATTGAATTTTCTGCCAGGAGAGAGGCTCATAAGATTATAAGAGATCAGCTTAATGATTGGCTGGTAATAGAAGTTATCTTTGGATATATCTGAAATCTGAATTTTTTCAGGGGGTATTTGCTGGATAAAATGATATCCCTTTTTCTTTAGGATGTTCATAAGGCGCGAAATAGTTTCAGCCATTTCTGCCCGGTTGATGATTTTTTTAGGTTGAAAAGTGTGGTTGGGGTATACATCAAGAATTCCCAAAGAGGATATCTTGACGATATATTTTGATGCCCATGAAGTCGAAATGTCAATAATAATTGGGGGTTTTCCGGGGGGAGATTCTATTAAAGATTTAAACTTAATATCCAGAATTGCGGCCATTTGTTCTTTTGTTACTGCATCGGATAAAGGAATAGCATTATACTGACTGGGAAGTTCAAATATTCCCAGCCGGTTTTTTAGTATTTCAATCCTATCCTTGGCTTGTTGGTTTTTCGGATCAAGTTCCAGGAGATTTTCATACATTTCCAGGCTTTTGGAGGGTTCATCTGCTAAAAAAAGAGTTTCTCCGTAAACTTCGAGTATTTCTTTATCTTTTGTTTTATTGGAATAGGCTGCCTTAAGGTGGACCAAGGCATTTTTTGGTTTATTTTCAGCATTATATATTTTTGCGAGAGCAAGATGAGGCTCTGTTGCTTTGGGGGAATAATAAAGAGCTTTCAAATAAGAAATCTTTGCGTCTTCTATTTCTTCTCTGGCAAATAAAGTTTTAGCATCGTCTAGGGCTTCTTTGGTTTTGATCTTTTTAATTTTTTCGTATTTTGGTTTTGCCCAGGGGTGCTCTGGTTCCTGTTTTAAAATTTCCCGGTATTCAGTGAATGCCAGGTCACTGTGTCCTGTTTCCTGGTATAATTGCGCCAGCCCGATGTGGCCGAGGGAAATATCCGGATATTCTCGGGTTGATGCCTTAAAATAGTCCTCTGCATTTTGCAGGTCGTGCAATATATAAAAGGAATATCCCAGAGCTGAAAAATAGAGAGGGTTCTCTCTACTTAATTTAGAAATGATCTTGCGGGCCTTGTTTCCATTTCCCGTTTTTAGATTTTCCCAGGCGTCTTCAAGGGTGATCCGTTCATCCAAGGATAATTTGGCTACTGTATTTTGTGGCAGTTCTCCTATGTATAGATTTGGGGGAGGCGGCTGTAAAGTAGCACAAGACCAGAGTATCAAAGTTGACAAAATTAATAAACCGGATATTTTTTTTACCAATTCGATTCTCCTCTTTGTATGTAAGACATATATTTTATCATTAGTTTTGGCTCAGCCATAACTTTAAGTTCATAATATTCATTGCTTTCCCTTCTTTTTAGCACAATTAGCCATTTAGGGAAAGAATGAATTGTTTTTTTATGAGATTTAGGGATTTTTAAACTGAAAATCTGTTTTTCTTTAAATAAAACATTGCGTAGTTTTTCTTTTAGCGGTTGAATGCCGTCGCCGTTTTTTGCAGAAATATACACTGTTTTATTGTCGGAACTATGGTTTTTTTTTAGCAAACCGGTTTTGTTAGTCAGCCGGTCGATTTTGTTGTAAATTTTTATCACGGGAATATTTGCAGTATCGAGTTCGGAAAGAATCTTCTCAACTGCTTTGATTTGGTCCATATATTGAGACGAAGTGATATCAATGATATGGCCGATACAATCTGCATCCTGGGCTTCTTCCAGAGTTGCTCTAAAAGCGGTTTTAAGTTCAAGGGGGAGCTTTTTTATTAATCCAACTGTATCGCTCAGGAAAAAATAAAGGCCGTCAGAGTAGGATACCCTGCGGATGACTGGATCTAAAGTTGAAAAGAGCTGCGAGGAGGTCAGCCTTTTTTCCCTGGTCAGTAGATTGAACAGAGTAGACTTGCCGGCATTTGTATACCCGACTAAAGAAACAATAGGAACAGGTCCTTTTTTGCGGCTTTTTCTTTGTTGAGAACGTCTTTTCTGAATTTTTGAGATAGAATATTTTATATTAGTTATTCTTTTCTGGATTCTGCGGCGGTCTTCTTCGAGTTTTTTTTCTCCAGGGCCGCGAGTACCGATCCCTCCTCCCAGTCGGGAGAGAGCTATGCCTTTGCCAGTCAGGCGGGGAAGTAGATAATTAAGTTGAGCGAGTTCAACTTGAAGTTTCCCCTCATTACTTCGGGCTCGTTGAGCGAATATATCAAGGATCAACTGGGTTCTATCGAGCACTTTCCCTTCAATTTTATCCTCCAGGCTTTTCTGCTGAATAGGGCTTAGTATTTGGTCGAATATTATCAAGTCAGTCTGTAGGTCTTTTTTTAGCTGAATGATCTCATTGACTTTTCCTGCGCCGATAAGGTATTTAGGATTGATCCGGGAACGGAATTGGAAGACTTCCTGCACCACTTTGGCACCGGCAGCCATGGTCAATCCTTTCAGCTCCTGCATAGAATCCTGTGCTTCGAACTTCTTGTGTTTGTCGGTTGCGATATGTATGAGTATTGCTTTTTCCATTTATTTTATTATCGACATTTTTTATGAATAATCCAGGTTAGATCAGCTTGCTCTTAATAAAGTGTGTTATGGCTGAAATGTCTGTGGGAGAAAACCATTTAATGCCTTCCATTTTTCTGAACCAGGTTATTTGTCTTTTGGCATAATGGCGGGTGTCTCTTTTAGTCAAGTATATAGTTTCCTGCAGGTTTATTTTTTCTTTAAGGTGCAATAACACTTGCTTGTAACCAAGTGCTTTGAAAGGGGGTGCGTCTTCGCTGACGCCACTTAAAAGCAGGTCCTGAACCTCATTGATGATTCCTCGGCGGAACATATTATCCACTCTGTTTTCTATTTTTTTATATAATTCTGCTCGTTCAATTTTTAATCCGACTTTAATGACATTGAACTTTTTCAGAAAAGATTCTGTTTTGGAAAAATGTTCGGATATAGGTTTGTTGGTTGTATAATAGACTTCTAGTGCTCGGATAATACGCACCTGGTCGTTTTCTCCGATTTTTTCCCCGTAAGCAGGATCAACTTGAATAAGTTTTTGACGAAGGATTTTAAGCCCATATGTTTCTGCCTCTTTTTCTAACCTCAGCCGGATGTCGTGGTTTTTTTTTCTCTCCGGAAATAGGCCTTCAATAAGAGCTTTTAAATACAGGCCTGTCCCTCCGGTTATAATGGGAAGCCTATTTCTTGACAGAATGGAATCAGCTGCTTTTAAAGTATGTTTTACAAATGCTGCAGCTGTAAACTGAGTTGAAGGAGCTGCTATATCCAGGAGGTGGTGAGGAATATTCTCCTGCCTTTCTTTAGGAATTTTATCTGTTCCTATATTAAAACCTTTATAGACTTGCATGGAATCGCAGTTGATGATCTCTCCTGAAAATTCATGCGCTATTTTTACAGCGGTCGAACTTTTCCCTACACTGGTAGGTCCCAGGATTATTAGCAGGTTTTTGGCTTTAGATAACAATTTTGATTAAAAAAAGGATGACAAGTAAAGTAGTAAAGATCAGGAGACTTAAAATTTGTTTTCGTGATATTTTCATATGCCTGTTTTTTCCAAATTTTTTACTAATACTGACTCATATTCATTTCCTAAAGACTTTTTTACGGCCAGAATTTCTGCAGCTAATATTTCGTTTAAATCCTTCAGAAACAGCTGTTGGAAATCCTTTCCCGGATGAGAGAGGTTGGTTTTTAGGACAGATTTAAGTTCAAATTTACCTTCGCTATTTAAACTTATATCCTTGGAATATGGTGACAGATGGGGTTTTGCCTCTTCAAAACACTTCTCAAGTACATTATAGGCAGCAGGCCCTATTTCTTTGGATATATATTTATAAATATATGAACATTTGCGGTTAAATGCTTCCTGGATTATATGTATCCTGGCTTGAGATAATTTACTCACATGGTGCTTTTTCAGGGTTTTTTCGGAGGAAGAAATAAGTCCTAAGCTAATCAGTAAAAAAACTACTTTTTTTGTTATGGGTATCCCTAATCGGCTTTTTTCTAAGATATCCTTCAATTTTTTCTGGCTTTCAATCACATGGGCTATATATTTTTCAGGAGGATTTAATTTGATCTGATCCATATAATCTGGAGTCAGGAGGTAGAGGATTTTATTTACCTTTGGCATCTTAGCTTCAATAATGTCAAAATTTTGCATCTGCCGGATCCCCTCTGAAATAATGCTGAGAGTGGGGATAGAGAAAAAGATCTGCTCTGCTTCAAGGGTATTATCAGAATCGAAAAAATATTCAGCCTTAGCGATATCGAACAGGGGGTATAGATCCTCTATGACAAATGAATAAATATATTTCCACAATTTTTCTATTGGGAGAGCATCTTGCTCGTGTAAAGCCTGGATATAGGTAGATCTGTGTTTTTTTGCATGTTTTTGGCATTTTTCATCTAAGGAAGTGCTTATGAGCTTTTTTTTAAGTAAAAACTTTGCAAATTTGTTTTTATTGATTGAATCCGGAACAGTACAAATATCTCCATTTTTAAACTCAATCTTTTTCTCTGTTTTTCCAGTTTTAACTTGCAGGCATCCGGTGCGTCGTGATTTGCGGATTCGGAATAATAGGCTGGCAAATGGACATTCGGATAAATCACCGTGCAACCAGATCTTTTCTCTATTCATTCTTTAGTCTGAATTTCATATGTCTATAGTGTATAATACTAGGTAAAGAGAAAATGGTAAATAGGAAATGACAGGAAAAGCTAAAAGAATAGTTACTTCGCGGCTTCCTTATTCTCTATTTTGCCGTCTTTTACATGGATAATGCGTTGAGCCAGATCAGCGATGCTCTGGTCATGGGTGACCATCATGATAGTATTACCGCGATCGTGGATTTTTTGAAATAGTTTTAGGATTTCTTGTCCGGTTTTTGAGTCGAGGTTTCCCGTAGGTTCGTCTGCCAGGAGAAGCGAGGGCTCATTGGCAAGTGCCCTGGCGATAGCCACGCGTTGTCTTTCTCCTCCAGAAAGCTCGGAGGGTCTATGGTCTTTTCTATTGAGCATCTCTACCATTTCCAGGGCGCGATTGACCTTTTTCTCCCTTTGTTTTTTGCTTTCACCCTTATAAATAAGAGGGAGCTCTACATTATGAAAAGCTGTGGCCCGAGAGAGGAGGTTGAATACTTGAAAAACAAATCCGATTTCCTGGTTTCGAATATATGCCAGCTCATTTTCACTTAAGCTGCTGGCCAGCTTGCCGTTCAGATAATATTTGCCTTTGGTTGGAGTGTCTAGACATCCTAAAAGGTTCATTAAGGTTGACTTTCCCGAACCGGATGGCCCCATAATAGCAACAAATTCATTCCGGGCAACATCAAAGGAGACACCGGATAGCGCCCTTACTTCCTGCTCGCCCATCTGGTAAGTCTTCCAAAGATTTTCAGTAGAAATGATTAAATTATTGTTTGAGGTCATTAAACACCTTCTTTCTTTTCCTCTGATTGTACCAGAGTTTTGTCTTTAATAATTCTGAGTGCACTGTAAGGGCCGGTAATAACAGTCTTCCCTTCTTCTAATCCGGAGGTTATCTCGATCATCAATTCACCCATGATCCCTTTTTTTACCGGGGTGAAAACCGCTCGATTGTCTATAATGACATAAACGCCTTCCTCCTGAGAAGTCTCGTCATTTCCCTCTTTCGCCTCTTTAAGTGCTAATGAAGAAATAGGAACAGCAAGGACATCCTTTTTTTTAGCAGTAATGATGTCGGCTGAGGCTGACAGCCCAGGTTTTAGATTAACCGGTGGGTCTTCAAGCGTGATGACGACCTTGAAATCTTTGGATTCTTCAGAAGCAGTTGTGTTTTGAAGAGCTGAGCTTCCGATTTCTGTTACGTTTCCATTAATCAGTCTTTCGGGGAAGGCATCGACTTTGACTTCTGCCGCCTGCCCGAGTTCGACTCCGATTACATCGGTTTCGTCGACTTCTATCTCTACTTCCATTATGGAAAGGTCTGCAATAGACATGAGGATAGTGCCGGGATTGTTCATAGTGCCCATAAGTGCTATTTCCCCTTCTTCCACTCTTAAACTGGTGATAATCCCGTCAATCGGAGAATAAAAGGTTGTTTTTTCCAGGTTGTCCAAAGTACTTCTCAATGATGCTTCAGCCTGTTTGATCTGAAAAGTAGTAGCTTCATGTTGGGCATTTGAGATATCGTATTGGGCTTTGGCCGCTTCCATTTCTTCGCGGGAGGTGAGTTGATCATTAAATAGTTTTTTTTGCCTTAGATAAAGGTTTTTATCTCGGTTAAGAACTGCTTGAGCCCGGATCAGGTCGGCTTTATTAGTGCGGATAAAGGCCCGGTCTCTGTCAGCATTAGCCTCATATTGGGTGGCTTCAAGTTTAAGCAGGAA
>CBFDDY010000026.1:0-14631 GCA_965603705.1 uncultured bacterium
TGCGGGAAGAATTTTTCTCCTTGAAAGAGAGAGAAGACCTGGAATGTTATTTAACTGTTGATGAAGACGATACCGGAGAATGGCCCGCAGATATAGGGTTAGTTACTCAGTTGTTTAAAAAACTTGGCACTATAAATCCTGAAAACACCTTCAGCTTGGTTTGCGGACCCCCGATCATGTACAAGTTCGTGCTTGAAGAAATTTTAAAACTGAACATTCCTAAAGACCAGATCCTCATGACTCTGGAACGCCGGATGAAATGCGGAGTGGGAAAATGCGGCCATTGCGCCATAGATTATATTTACACCTGCCTTGACGGACCTGTTTTTACTTACTGGGATGTCATACATATGAGGGAACTCATTTAAGGGGATAAAGATGAACAAAGATAAATTGAAAATCGGAATTTATGAACTGACTGGCTGCGCCGGTTGCGCCCTCCTGATTGCTGACTGTGAAATGGAACTTATCGATATTTTTAATGCTGCTGATATCCAGTCGTTTCTTATGGCTAAAAGTGACAATATCGACGGAGAGTTGGATATAGCCCTAGTGGAAGGTTCTGTCACTACAGAAAAAGAGATTGAAGAGTTAAAAGACATCAGAGAGCGGGCAAAAGTAGTTGTTGCCTTTGGCCTCTGTGCCTCTGTAGGTGGCATACAGGCAAGATTTGGAAATAAGGAATGGAAGGAAAATTACAAGAAAATCTATGGGGATATAGAAATGACCCATACCAAGTCTGTCCAATCCCAACCCATAGATGCTTATATCGATGTGGACCTCTATCTGCCCGGATGCCCGGTCGGAAAAGAACAATTTTTACATTTTTTTACCAGGGCATTAAAAGGGGCACCCCCGGAAAAATACCCTCGCCCTGTTTGTGTCACCTGTAAATATAATGAAAATGATTGCCTTTTAAACAAAGGAATCCCCTGCCTCGGGCCTGTTACAGCAGATGGATGCGGTTCAGTCTGCCCCAACCATAACCTGCCCTGCCAAGGATGCTGGGGACCTGCAGAAGGGGCAAATCCCACCTCAGAATTTTTCCTCTTAAAAGAAAAAGGATTTGATATAGAAGCAATAAAAAAACGGATGTCCAATTATTCAGGAACAAAACTTGCGGAATTCTTTGAGCAATTTAAAAAGGAGTCAAAATGAAAAAGATAAGCGTAGACCATCTGGCCCGCGTTGAAGGAAACGGAGGTATTTCCGCAACTATAGACGGAAAAATCGTCTCCGATGTAAAGTTCTCTATATATGAAGGCCCACGCCTGATAGAAAAGCTGACTATTGGAAGAACTCCTGAAGAAGATGTCAGTATGTCCCCCCGGATATGCGCTATTTGCAGTGTCTCCCATAAAAATGCAGTCCTAAGAGCTATAGAAACCGCCCTGGATGTTAAAATATCACAGAAGTCCTATCTTTTACGTGAATTAATGCATATGGGAGAATTTATAGAAAGCCATTCTCTTCACACTTTTTACCTTGCTCTTCCTGATTTTCTCGGCTTCCCCAATGCCATCGCCATGGCATCCAAATACGAATTCGAAGTCAAGATCGCACTTGAGATGAAACATTTTGGAAATCATATTATGAAAGCATTGAATGGACGTTATATCCATGGTGAAAATGCCGTGATCGGTGGGTTTGGTAAGTATCCTTGCCGGGAAGAGCTGCTTCAGATAAAAGCAAGAGCCATTCATTTTATGCCCTTTGTCTTTAAGACTGTCAACCTTTTCTGTGGAATCGATTACCCCGACAGTCCTGATTCCCCGACTCTATATGCCTGCTGTGAACCTGGTGATAGTAAATTCGGTTTCTGGGGCGATGAGATACTCCTTTCAACCGGAAAGACTTTCCCCCGGGATGAGTATAAAAAATTGACCAATGAATTCGTAGTCTCTCACTCCTATGCCAAGCACAGCCTTTATCAGGACAAACCCTATTCAGTAGGAGCTCTGGCAAGAATCGTAAACCTGGGCGAAAGACTCGAAGGGGAAGCTGGCAAAATGTACAATAAATATTACAGTCCCAAGTGGAAATCCAACCCCTTCTTTCACAATGCCGCCCGTTCGCTTGAGATTCTCTATTCCTTTGAACGCATACCTGAATTAGTAGATGAAATCCTTAAACTGAAAGAAGAAAAATCAATAGTAGATTATTCAATAGAAAATGGTAAAGGAACCGGATTGGTTGAAGCTCCCCGCGGTCTGCTTATCCATCATCACGAAATTACAGATAAGCTTGTATCTCAGGTCGATATTATCACGCCTACTGCTCAAAATGCAGAGGATATCGAAAGATATTGTCATGTCGCTGCCCAAAAATTGCTGGATGAAGGCAAAGAAGACCAGATCAGAGACCGAATGGATATTATCGTCAGAGCCTTTGACCCATGTATCAGTTGCTCCGCTCACATGGCAGAAGTCAAGAATGCTCCAAAGAATAATTGGAAAATGCAGCTTGAAGAATTAATCCAGAAAGGTGATCCTGCTTTTATCGGAGTGGGTAATTCAACTCTGTCCGATGACGGAGCTGGGATAAAGCTGGCAAGGGAATTAAAAAATACTGGAATTCAGGATGTTCTTTTTGAATCGGAAATCGAGCAAGATGAAGACCTTTGGACAAATGATAGCGACCGGCCGCTTATTTTCCTTGATGCTGTTGACTTTAATGAAGATCCAGGCAAAGTAACTCTCCTACCCCTGCATTTAATCCTTAATAACATCTCTCTAAGCCATAGACTTCTTCCAACTATATCCGGACTTATCAATTACAGAAAAATGAAAAACGCTTATGTCCTTGGGATTCAACCCGATAGCCTCCAAAAAGGAAACCAGCTCAGCGGTCCTGTAGAAAAAGCTCTTACCGAAATTAAGCAGCTATTAAAAAATATTAGGGAGCACTAAAAAAAAGATGAATAAAAGAATCGCCCAGCCAGATTATATCCTACCTTTATTTTCCTGCATCAAATTATAAAGCCTCTGGGCGATCTTATATTCTTTATACCCATATTAGGGCCTGCCCGCCAGGGCAGGCCCAGCTTTTCCCCGAGAGGAAATATCGACCACCACTAGGGAAATATTCCCCACTCCATTAACAATTCATATCATGTTATTTGCTTATATATATATCCTATTATATATCTTCATTGTTTTCTGGAATATACATAATTTAATATACCTTATCACAAGCAGTTGTAATTGGCACAATAATTGCTATAAACAAGGATTGAAGGAACTTATTAAATGGTCACTGTAGATAAAAAAATACTCGTCATAGACTCTAACCATGACGAAAGAACTGTATTGGCATCATTTCTCAAGGCAGAAAATTACATTGTTTATACTGCTGAAGGACTTAATATGGCCATCAAAGAGTTTTCTATAAGCGATTTTCACTGCCTTATCCTGGATGTAAATATCCCGGAAATGAAAGGGTACGAAGCCGTATCGATTCTTAAGAATATCAACCCGGATATAAAAATAATCATGACCAGCAACCACAACACAAAAGAGCTGGAGGCCCGGGTTAGATCAGAAGATATCTTCTTTTATTTCATAAAGTCATTTGGAAAAGAAGAACTAAAATTAGCAATTAATAACGTTTTTAGGAGGAATTAAATGAAAAATGCAAAAGCAAAAATTATGATCGTCGATGATGATCCTGATTTCAGAAATGCTGTGACTTCTATTCTTCAATCTGCTTTATATGAAGTCGTCACTGCCCCCAACCCGGAGGAAGGCAAAAAAAAGATCCTGAAAGAAAAACCAGATCTTATTCTCCTAGACATCATGATGGACAGCCTCTTCGACGGATTCTCCCTATGTAATGCCATTAAAACTTCAAAAGAATTCAGTAGCGCAAAAAACACTCCAGTTATTTTCGTTTCTGCCGTCAAAGAAATGACAGGCTCTAGATTTCAGTTTAAAGGTGATGACCAGGGACTTAGCGGTCCGGATGATTATATCGACAAGCCGGTAAAACCGGAGGACCTTCTCGCCCGGATTGAAAAGCTTCTAAAAAAATGACAGGAAATATCAAAAAAATTCATATTCCGGGAAAATTAGGCGAAAAAGAGAAAAAACTCCGAGACTCATTTCTTGAACAAGTCAATAATATTCCCGGGGGAGAAAGTCTAAAAAAATGCATTCAATGCGGGACCTGCACAGGAGCATGCCCAGTCAGTTATATGATGGACATTACACCCCGTGAAGTCATCGCTCTTTTTAGAGCAGGCGATATCGAGTCTATTTTATCCAGCCGTACTATCTGGATATGTGCATCCTGTTATGCCTGTACTGTCAGGTGTCCTCAAGGAGTAATGGTTACAGATATTCTCTATGCTCTAAAACGGCTGGCAATAGAAAACAAGATCTTTCCGAAACGATTCCCTGTTTTCGCCCTGTCAAAGTCATTTGTAAGTATAACTAATATATTCGGCCGGAGTTATGAACCAGGATTGATTATGTTATATTTTTTAAGAACTAATCCTTTTAAACTATTAGGCATGATGCCCCTGTTCATAAAATTAGCCTTAAAAGGCCGGATCGGATTTCTCCCCCATAAAATCAAAAGCGCTAAAAAATTTTCCCTTATACTTAAAGAAGCAGAGGTTATGGAAAATATTGTTCCTTTACAGGAATCTTAATTGAAATAATACATTCATTCTTATTCCTTTCCACGCCCTCTCCTTAAGAAAATCCGGAGGTAAAAATGGAGTACACGTATTACCCAGGCTGTAGCATAAAAACATCAGCTAAAGGCTATGAGGAGTCCCTCTTGTATGTCTTTAAAGCTTTAGACCTTACCCTAAATGAGATCGAAGACTGGAACTGCTGCGGGGCAACATCTTATATGTCCACCAAAGAAACGATATCTCTTGTCATATCAGCAAGAAATCTGGCCAAAGCAGAGAAACAATCCAGCCGGGATATAGTCTCTCCCTGCAGTGCTTGCTATACCATCTTATACAAAACCAATTACATTATGAAAAACAATTTCATTATGCGGGAAAAAGTCAACCAGGCCTTAAGGCAAGACGACCTCAAGTACAACTTGAGCTTGGACGTCCGCCATCCGCTGGAAGTCCTGGTCAATGATGTAGATATTGAAACCATTTCCGCAAAAGCCACAAGATCCTTAACCGGGCTGAAAATCGCCCCATATTATGGCTGCCAGATAGTACGCCCTGACAGAGGCCTTGATGACAAGGATAATCCCCAGATGATGGACTTATTATTCAAAGCTCTTGGTGCAGAAAATGTCTATTTCCCCCTAAAAGTCCAATGCTGCGGGGGAATGCTTATGACAACTTATCCCGAACTGGGGTTGGATCTCAATAGAAAAATATTAGAATCCGCCCAAGAAAACGGAGCTGATGTAATTATAACCACTTGTCCTTTATGTCAAATAAATCTTGAGGCATACCAAAAAAAGATAAATAAAAAATTTAAAACTGATTTCAATATCCCGGTTCTGTTTTTCACTCAGGCTCTGGGTTTAGCACTGGGCGGCTCTCCAAAAGAGTTGGGACTTAAGCGGGCCCTTATTCCTTTTGAACTAAAAGAAAATGCTGCGGAGGGATTAAAATGAATAATAATAGCGATAGTAAGGTTAGAATCGGTGTATATATCTGCCACTGCGGCTCAAATATCGCCGGCATAGTCGATATTGAAAAAACAAGAGGCGAAATCGCAAAGGAACCTATGGTCACTATTGCTCGTGATTATAAATTCATGTGCTCCGAGCCCGGGCAGGAGCTTATCGTCCAGGACATCAAGGAAAAAAATCTTAACCGCATTGTCGTAGCTTCCTGCTCCCCCTTGATGCATGAGCCTACTTTTCGGAAAGCCTGTGAAAAAGCAGGGCTGAACAAATATCTCTTCCAGATGGTCAATATCAGGGAGCAGTGCTCTTGGGTACATAAGGATACCAACTCTGCTACGAAAAAAGCTCATGCCTTGATCAGGGCAGCGATCAACCGGGTAGCTTTTCAGCAACCATTGGAAACATTCAAAGTTGATGTCCACCCCGACACTCTCATTGTAGGCGCAGGAATTGCAGGCATTCAAGCTGCTCTTGAAATCGCCGAATCAGGCAATAAAGTCTATTTGGTCGAAAAGGAATCCACGATTGGCGGAAAAATGGCTAAGTTTGATAAGACTTTCCCAACTCTTGATTGTTCTGCCTGTATTCTAACTCCAAAAATGGTCTCCGTCGCCCAGCATGAAAATATTGAACTGCTTAGCTATAGCGAGGTAGAAGAAGTAGAAGGCTCGATGGGGAATTTTAAGATCAAAGTCAAGAGAAAAGCTCGCTATGTCGCAGATAACTGTACTTCCTGCGGAGAATGTTCCACTGTTTGCCCGGTGAAAGTTCCTAATCCGTTTGAAGAAAATCAAGCGGTCAGATCTGCAATTTACAAAACCTTTCCCCAAGCTATTCCCAACACTTTTATCATTGACAAAGAAGACCGGCCACCCTGCCGGGAAACATGCCCCATTAACCAGGAAGCAGCAGGCTATATCGGACTTGTAGCAGAAGGCAGGTTTGAAGAAGCCGCCCGGCTTATCCGCAAGCAAAACGCCCTTCCCAGTGTATGCGGAAGAGTGTGTTTCCATCCCTGTGAAACAGAATGCAACCGGAAATTTGTTGATGACCCAGTTTCCATTAAAAACATCAAACGCTTTGTGATCGACTGGGAAATTGCAAATAAAGGAAAACCCGAACCTCCAAAGATCGAAAATAAAAGAAGCGAAAAAGTAGCAATAATCGGTTCCGGTCCCTCCGGCCTTGTATGTGCTCACGACTTGGCGCTAAAAGGATATGAGCCCGTTATTTTCGAAAAGCTTCCGGTATGCGGCGGTATGCTGGCAGTAGGAATTCCGGAGTACCGACTGCCCAAAAAAATCCTCAATGCTGAAATCGAATATATTAAAAGCATGGGAATAACTATAAAAACCAATATTACCCTGGGAAAAGATGTCACTTTTGATAAGCTGAAAAAAGATGGATTCAAAGCAATCTATATTGCTACCGGCGCCCATAAGAGCCTTAAAATGGATATTCCCGGTGAAGCAGAAAACGAGGGAGTTTACCACGGCGTGGATTTTCTCCGCAATATCAATCTCGGCACTGCTCAACCGGTGGGAGAACGAGTTGCTGTCATCGGAGGCGGCAACACGGCCATCGATTCAGCCCGCACTGCATTACGCTGCGGAGCAAAGGAAGTGACGATACTATACAGAAGAACCCGCAAAGAGATGCCTGCGGAAGAAGGAGAGATCTGGGCTGCCGAGGAAGAAGGAGTGAAGATCGAATATCTTACTGCCCCGGTCGAAGTGCTGGGAAAATCCGGAAAAGTCATCGGCATGAAATGCATCAAAATGGAACTTGGAGAACCGGATTCAAGCGGACGCCGACGTCCTGTTCCAATTGAGGGAAGCGAATATGACCATGATACCAATACAATAATCATTGCAGTCAGCCAATCTCCAGAAATCGAATTCGTTAAAGAAAATTCCGATTTCGAGCTCACAAGATGGGACACCTTTGAAGTAGACCAGGAAAGCATGATGACTTCTGTCCAGGGAATATTCGCCGGAGGAGACGCAGCTCACGGCCCTGATGCAGTCATTACAGCAATGGGAGACGGAAAACGAGCTGCAGAATCCATCGATAAATATATCAATGAAGAACCTCTGGAAAACTTTCAAACGAGTCGCATACATTCCCTTCCGGAACGAGATGAAAACAGCCGGCCCTACAGTTATGCTCCTAAATTTAAAGATACACCCAAAGTACCCCGCACCAGCATGAAGGAGTTGGATCCCAAACAGCGGAAAACAAATTTTGATGAAGTAGAATTAGGTTACAGCGAAGAAGAAGCTAAAAAAGAAGCCTCAAGATGCTTAAACTGCGGCATCTGTATCGAATGCAGGGCTTGTGAAGAGGTATGCGAAGCAAAAGCTATAAACCATGAGATGAAGGATGAAATCCAGGAGATAAAGGTAGGGCAGGTGCTGGTTACAACTGGATTCCAAACTATAAACTCAGGCTGCCTTACTCCTTATGGATACGGCACTTTCAAAAATGTTATTACTAGCCTTGAATTTGAAAGATTAGTCAATTCTACCGGCCCAACCAGTGGAAAAATCAAAATGAAAAACGGGAAGGAACCTCGTGCTATCGGAATCATCCATTGTGTTGGTTCGCGTGATGTAAACTACCACGCCTATTGTTCCCGGGTCTGCTGTATGTATGCGCTTAAGTTCGCCCATCTCATCACTGATAAAACAAACGCGGAAATCTATCAGTTCTATATTGATATGCGTGCTTTTGGTAAGGGATACGAAGAATTCTACTCCCGTATCCTGGAAGAAGACGTAAATGTTATCCGGGGAAAAGTTGCAGAAGTAATCAAACACGGCCGTCCTGATGATGAGGATCAGCCTCTGATAATCCGCTGCGAAGACACTCTTGCCAATAAATACAGAGAGATACCTGTTGATATGGTCATTCTGTGTAATGCTATAGAAGCACAGGCTGACTCAGAAAAAGTCAAGCGCATTTTCTCCTTAAGTAAAAGTCCAGATGGTTTCTTCCTGGAAAAACATCCCAAACTAGACCCGACCGCAACAACAACAGACGGAGTTTTCATAGCCGGATGCTGCCAGGGCCCCAAGGATATCCCTGATACAGTCGCTCAAGCAAGCTCAGCGGCAGCCCGTATCCTGGCCAATATAGCTAAAAAAGAAATTGAAGTAGAGCCGATTCAGTCGGTAATCGACCCGGAACTCTGTGCTGGATGCCAGATATGCATTAACCTCTGCCCCTATGGCTCAATCACATTTGATGAAGAAAAAGGTATTTCTGTAGTCAATGAAGCTCTATGTAAAGGATGTGGAACATGTGTCGCTTCTTGCCCTTCTTCAGCTGCGTCAGCCCAACATTTTTCTGACAAGCAGATACTTGCAGAGATCGCAGGCATTCTATCATATTAATCAAGAAAAACAGCTAACCTGGATTATTCACGAGTCATTGATTTAAAAAGAAGTATTGTCCATATCGACATTTTTTATGAATAGTTCAGGCTGATAGTTTGTAGCAGTTGCCAAACAACCTGAAGGTTGCTAAACTATAATAAAGTTTATAGTACGTAGCTCAAAGCTATATTACATTTGTGAGAGGTTATAGATGATAAAGCAAAAGCACAGTATTGTTGTCATTGATGATGAAGAATCTATGCGGGATTCCTGCCGGATGATCTTAGAAAAGGACGGCTTTCTGACTGAAACAGCTGAAAATGGAAATTCCGGCCTCGCAATGGTCGAAAAAATAAGACCAGATTTAGTACTCATAGACCTTAAAATGCCCGGGATAAGCGGACTAGAGGTTCTGGAAAAAATTAAAAAGATCGACTCAAACATCATTCCCATTGTCATAACCGGATATGCCACCGTAGAATCTGCAGTAAACGCCATGAAGAAGGGGGCCTATGATTTCCTGCCCAAACCTTTCACGCCACAAGAGTTACGACTGATAATCAAGCGTGGACTGGATCGAATAGAACTTTTTCGCGAGGCAGAATCTCTCAGAAAAGAAAAAAAACTGATCGAAGAAAATTTTATCACAATGGTTTCCCACCAACTTCGCAGCCCGCTGGTAGCTATTACCCAATACTTTGAAGTCATTCTGGGAGGAATAGCCGGAGAAGTAGTGCCCAGGCAAAAAGATATGCTGGTAAAAGCAAGAACGCGGCTTAACAGCCTGCTGGAATTGATAAACGACTGGCTGGATATTGCCAGGATGGACGGGGGATCGATCGTCGATAAACTCAAAGCATTTTCATTAGAAGACCTTATTAACAAGCAGTTAGAGTTTCTAAAACCCTATGCTGAAAAAAACAAAGTCACTCTTTCTTTATCTTCAATTTCCGGAAGCGATAACGCCCTGGGAGATTCAGATTCCCTGGAACAGGTATTTTCAAACCTAATAAGCAACGCAATCAAATACAATAAACCTGATGGAACCATAGAGGTCCTGATCAAAGAGGAAGAGGACTATATATCCACTGAGATCAAAGACACGGGCATCGGAATTAGCGAGGAGCATATTCCCTTTCTTTTTGACCAATTCTACCGGGTAAGCCGGAGTGAAAACAAAAAACAAAAAGGTTCGGGATTAGGGCTAGCCATTGCTAAAAAAATAGTCGACGCTCATAACGGTTCTATTCAAGTCACAAGTAAGCCGGGGAAAGGAAGCGTATTTACAGTACAGCTGCCTAAAGCTGATCATAACAGTGCCTGATAACAAAATAAAAGTGAAAACAAAAGAAGTTATGGTGCTGGAGGATCTTCTCGGCTCCAACAAGAAGATTGCAGACCAGATCAGAAAAAAATTAACAGCCAGAGGCATTTTAACTATCAACCTTTTAAGCTCACCCGGATCAGGAAAAACAACTCTGTTAGAAAGCCTGTCAGAGATATTAGTCCCGGAATATAAAATGGCAGTCATTGAAGGAGATATTGAGACTGAAAGAGATGCCGACAGGATCAGGGCAAAAGGGATACCTGCCTGGCAGATAACCACTGGCGGCGCCTGTCATCTGGAAGCCAAAATGATAGGAAAGCTTTTTCCTGAGATTCCGGCTGACCTGGATTTTCTATTTATAGAAAATGTCGGAAACCTTGTCTGCCCTGCCAGCTTCGATCTGGGAGAAAATATTCGCTGTGTCCTGCTCTCTATTCCGGAAGGAGACGACAAGCCAAAAAAATATCCTAAGGCCTTTATAACTTCTCACTGCCTGATCATAAGCAAAGCTGATTTGGCTCCAGTCTTGCCTTTTAATATAGAAAAAGCCAAAAAAGAAGCATTAGAGATAAATCCCAACCTTAAACTCTTAACCACATCGGCCCAGTCAGGCGCCGGCATAAAAGAACTGGCAGAATATTTCATCGAGTCCTTACAAAAAATCCGCAGAACTAATGCATGAACTTTCCCTGATAGCCAACCTCTTTGAAATAATGGAAGAAAAAGCCGCAGAAAAAAACACAAAAAAAATCACTCATGTAGTTCTGCAGGTCGGAAAACTAGCCGGAGCCGTGCCTGAGCTTTTAATAACAGCCTTTGACATGTACAAAAAAAACACAATCGCATCAGAGGGAAAACTTGAAATAAAGGAAATCCCTTTAAAAATCCTTTGCCTGGATTGCAAAACAGAAATGGTAAAAGATGATTTTGTATTTATCTGCACAAAATGCGGGTCCTCCAACCTGAAGACTCTGGCCGGGATGGAGCTTTATCTTGAAAAAATGGAGTTGGAGGTAGATTGATCCCAGTGGAAAATATTGATCACCTAAAAAATTGCCCCGTATGTAAGAGTACCTCTATAAGCAGTTATAAAAAGAGCACTTTTAACCCTCAAACTCTTGATAAAGAAAGTATCAAAATAACAGACAGCGCCTATGGTCAGACCTGGGATTTAAGTCGCTGCCGGGATTGTTCCCACGTTTTTGCCAATCCCTGCCCTTCCCCCAGTTATATTCAATCTCTTTATGGAGAGATAGAAGACCCTCTCTATGAAGAAGAAGCCCTGGGAAGAGCAAAAAACTTCCACAGGATTTTATCCCAGCTAGAAAAAATCCACTCCGAAAAAGGCCCGCTTTATGATGTTGGAGCTGCAACCGGTATCCTTTTAGACTCCGCTCGCCGGAAAGGATGGATTCCAGATGGGATAGAACCTAGTGTGTGGGCGGTAAAAGTAGCCAGAGAAAAATACGGACTTGATCTTCAAGTAGGGAATTTTGAAAAGGCCGAAACTGAAACTAATTATAGGGCGGTAACCATGATAGACTTTATTGAACATGTGCCCCAGCCCCGGGAAGCTGTGAAAAAAGCCTTTAAAATACTATCCCCGGGAGGAACCCTCTGTGTGGTTACACCAAATATCAGGAGCCTTGCAGCCCGGATCTCAGGCAATAAATGGTGGCACTTCCGGCCTGCCCACCTCAGCTACTTTACAAAGGCCAGCTTAACAGCTCTCTTGGAAATTTCCGGCTTTCAAATCATAAAAATCCGAAAATATTCCTGGACATTCAGCGCCCATTATCTCCTCTCCCGGTTGAAAGGATTGAACTTTTTAATAAAAAACACACGAATTGCTTCTTTTTGGAAGAAAATTCCGATAAAATTAGCGCTGGGTGACTCATTTGAGGTCTATGCCCGGAAAAAATCTTGAGATGAGAGCATACTTAGAAGCTATGCGGCCGGAAAGATGGCCGCGAAGTCTTGCCATATTTGTAGGGAGCGCCGCTTTTTTCTTCCTAAACCATACTCATTTCCAGAGTTCAGAACTATTATGGCTTTTATCCCGCTTATCTCTCGCTTTCCTTATTACCTGGGCCATCTCTACTGCTAATTATATCATTAATGAGATTGCAGATGCTCCTTATGACCGGCACCATCCTACCAAAAAGCACCGACCCCTTCTCCAGGGAAAAATCCGCATAGGCCCCTTTTTGAGCCTGGGCAGCTTGCTAATCCTGGGAAGCTTGGCTATAGCCTGGTTGTGCTTCTCAACGCCTTTTTTTATCTCCCTGACGGCTCTCCTTATTGCGGGATTTATCTACAATATTAAACCGGTCAGGACAAAAGATATTCCCTTTATCGACTCGATCTCTGAGTCAGCCAATAATCCCATTAGGTTCCTTATCGGGTGGTTTACTTTTGCTTCTGCTCATTATTCCCTCCCCTTATCTCTTCTTCTGTGCTGGTGGTCATTTGGAAACTTTCTTATGGTTGCAAAAAGACTTTCCGAATTCCGCTATTTAACAGACAAAGCCGGGGATTATAGGCTTTCGCTTAAACGATATTCCCAAAGGTCATTGCTCTTTGGAATGGGAATAAGCGCCGGAGTCTTTTTTATAACCTACTTCATTTTTGCCCTCCGTTTTGACCTCCCATCTTTTTTATTTCTCTCGCCTTTTGTGTTCTTGTACTTTTTTCTGTTTTTAAAAAAAACATTACAGGAAAAGGAGGTCATGGAAGAGCCTGAGCTCCTGCTCAGGCAGCCGATTTTTGCGCTCTACACTTTGATCCTGGCAGCTGCATTTTTTATTGCATTTTTATTGGATACCGCAAAATAACTATGATAAATTAACAATATGTCTATCTCAGGGGAAAAACAATGAGTATTCTGGAAGTCACTTTAAAACTCCTGTTGGCTATCGCCTTAGGAGGATTGATCGGCGTAGAAAGAGAAACCAGCCAGAAACCTGCCGGATTTCGAACAAACATCCTTATCTGCCTAGGTGCTACGATGATGATGGTCCTTTCCATGCTTGTTCTGGAAGGAAAAGAAGGATCAAGCGGAGATCTAATGAGGATGGCAGCAGGAGTCATCACTGGCATCGGCTTTATCGGAGCTGGAACAATAATCCAAGCGAGAGGAATGATCACCGGGTTAACCACAGCTGCCACCCTTTGGGCCGTAGCTGGTCTCGGCTTGATAATCGGCGCCGGTTATTATGTCATCGCTATCATATTTACAGGAATAATCACTCTTACACTAGTAATATTCAGACGATTCGAGGGCCTTAACTTAAAAAAGGATGTCTTCCGGTACAGCCTCAAATCTAAATCAAGAGACACCCTGAATAACATAAAAAAACTGGCCCTTCACGAAGGAATTAGATTTAAAGAAATCAAACAAAAAAAGGAAGACAATTCCTTCATTATCCAATTCACTTTTTCTTCTACAGAAGAAAAGGAGCAAAAGTTCTACCAGACTCTTTCCAACCTTAGGGAAATCGTGGAGCTTAAAATTGACTAAAGGATTACTTCTTGCTACGACAAATCAAGGAAAAATAAGAGAAATGCAAATCTTCCTGGCTGAATTTCCTGTCCTGATTTCTTCCTTGCAAAACCTCAGGACAGGACCATCTTTCCAGGAGACAGGAAAAACATTTGAGGAAAACGCCCGGAGAAAAAGCCTTTTCTACAGCCGGAAATGGGAAGGAATCACTCTGGCAGAAGACTCAGGATTGGAAATAGACTATTTAAAAGGGGCTCCAGGAGTTATTTCTGCCCGTTTTTCCGGACCCAAAGCAACAGACGAAACAAATATTGAAAAAGTATTGGATTTGATGCAAGAAGTCGAACAGGAACACAGGAATGCCAGATTTGTCTCCTGTATGGTATTGTCCCGAAAATCGCATCCTCTAAAAATAATCATGGGTTATGCAGAAGGATATATCACATTTCAAAAAAAAGGCACAAACGGTTTTGGATATGATCCTATCTTCTATTTCCCCCCTCTCCAAAAGACATTCGCAGAGCTGCGGCTAGAGGAAAAAAATAAAATCAGCCACCGTGGACAGGCTTTGAAGAAGCTTAAATCATTCCTCAGCCTGAATTATTCATAAAAATTGCCGCTGTTCGGGCCCACCTGAATAATGCAGGATAGGTTAACATCCGTAAACGGATAATGTAAACTGCCATTTACACTGCTATCCTATTGCCAACTTCTAATTTGTTGATATTAAAGCACTTAAAAAGAAAGCAGATATGGCCTAAAAATTGCAATTAAATGATAAAAGGAGGTTGCAATGAAAAGATTAAAATCAAAAA
>CBFDDY010000027.1:0-14204 GCA_965603705.1 uncultured bacterium
GCGCATGAAAAGCTCCCCTTTTGGAAAAAGACTAACATGGAGGAAATAGCTGGAGATTTAATGAAAGAAGACCGCTCCATTATGAAAGATTACAATTAAGTAAAATGCTGATGTTGTTGGCGGAATAATTGTGACAAAAACTCAAGAGCCACCCCCAGCATGATTTGGCTAAATATCAAATGAAGAACATATCAATGAAAGCTCCCCTCCAGCTGACAATAGTATACGACAATAACGCCTTTATAGAGAACCTTAAAACAGGCTGGGGATTTTCCTGTTTTATCAAGGGCTTGGAGAAAACAATTCTTTTTGACACAGGTACCCATGGTGACATATTGCTTGCCAATATGGAAAAATTAGGGATTTCTCCCCTGGATATTGATATTGTTTTCCTCTCTCACAACCATAAAGACCATACCGGAGGATTAGAAGCTTTGCTTGAAATTAATCCCAAAATTCAAGTATGGCTTCCGGTTTTTTTCCCTTCAGACATGAAAGATCTAATCACAAGTAAGGGCGCATCCTTTGTTAATACTGATAATTTTAAACAAATTTTTCAGGGCGCTTACACAACCGGAATCATTACGGGATGGATCAAAGAACAGTCTCTTATATTAGAATCAAATAAAGGGATCATAATAATAACCGGCTGCGCCCATCCACGCATTACAAAAATAATCACTCTCGTTAAAGACATGATAAAGCAAAATATCCATTTAGTTTTAGGCGGATTCCATCTATCCGGTTTTGAAAAACATGAAATTAACCAGATCATCACAAAATTTAAAACAATAGAAATTGAAAACGTAGGCCCCTGTCACTGCTCCGGGGAGGAAGCCCGTAGTCTTTTCCACACAGCTTATGCTGATAATTATATTAAAATCGGAGTTGGCAAAAAAATTATAATACAATGATCATTTCAATAGCCAGCGGTAAAGGCGGGACAGGAAAGACAACTGTAGCAATTAATTTAGCCCTGGCCTTATCAGACTCACAATCCCTGAAGTTCCTTGACTGTGATGTGGAAGAGCCCAATGCCCACTTTTTTCTAAAGCCGAAATTCAGCCAAAAAATTCCCGTCTCAATCCCCATTCCGGAAATCAACGAAGAAAAATGTGATTTCTGTGGAAAATGTGCTGAAATCTGTGAGTATAATGCCCTAGCCGTACTCAAGGATACCGTGCTTGTCTTTGCAGAATTATGTCACGGATGCGGCGGTTGCACTCTTCTTTGCCCAAAAAAAGCTATCACCGAGAAAAACCGGCCGATCGGAATCATGGAAATCGGCTCATCCGGCAAAATTAGTTTTATCCATGGAAAACTCAATATTGGGGAGGTGATGTCTCCTCCCCTAATCCGGGAAGTAAAAAAACAAATCACGCCTTCCGAAACTGTAATAATTGATGCTCCTCCCGGCACATCCTGCCCTGTCATAGAAACAGTTAAAGGCAGTGATTTTTCCCTGCTGGTAACCGAACCAACTCCTTTTGGTCTTAATGACCTTAAGCTTGCTGTAGAAACCCTAAAGCAGATGAAAATACCTCACGGAGTAGTAATTAACCGGGCTGGACTGGGAGACAACAAAGTCAAGAATTATTGCAGCCGGGAAAATATTCCCATCCTCATGGAAATTCCCATGGACAGGAAGATCGCAGAAGCTTATTCAGAAGGCAAGTCTATTATTGAAACCAGGCCGGAATATAAACAGAAGTTTCTGATGTTATATAAAAAAATAAAAAATACATAATGAAACAATTAGTCATAATAAGCGGTAAAGGCGGAACAGGAAAAACCATAATCTCCGCTTCATTCGCTTCTCTCGCCAAAAGCAAAGTCATGGCTGACTGCGACGTAGATGCTGCCAATCTCTATCTTATGCTCAAGCCCAAAAGTACTAAATCCCATCAATTTTCTGGCGGGAAACAAGCACGCATCAACCAGGAAGAATGTACCAGCTGCGGCGCATGCATAGAGGTCTGCCGATTCGATGCTATCAGTAAAACTAATTCTGAAGACATAGTCATAGACCCCCTTTCCTGTGAGGGATGTGCTGTTTGCTCTCACATCTGCCCCCCCAGTGCTATAAAGATGGAAGCTGCCATGTCCGGGGAATGGTTTGTCTCAAAAACCTCATACGGGCCTTTTGTCCACGCCCGGCTGGGAATCGGGGAAGAAAGCTCTGGAAAACTTGTAAGCGAAGTCCGTAAAAATGCAAAAGACATTGCTGAAAAAGAAAATCTGGAATATGTAATAATCGATGGACCCCCGGGAATAGGCTGCCCGGTGATCGCCTCGCTTTCCGGCACTGACCTAGCCCTTATAGTAACCGAACCCTCCCCATCCGGCATCCATGATATGAAACGAGTCATTGAAACAGCAAGGCACTTTAACACCAAAACCGCCTGCTGTATCAACAAATTCGATATAAATCTGCAAAATACGGCAAAGATCGAAAACTGGTGCAAAGAGAATTCAATCCCGCTTCTAGGCAAGATTCCTTTTGACCCAAAAGTCACAGAAGCCATGGTACGATCAGTCCCCCTGGTTGAATATGGAGAAAGACCTGCATCTGGAGAAATAAAAAAAATCTGGAAAAAGATCCATACTATCCTTAGCCGGGAGGCTTTATAAGATGAAAAAAACAACCTGGAAATATCTGGTAGACACACTCCTTTTTATATCTGTTACGGGAATTGCTTTTATTGGCATTCTCATGGCTTTTTTTCTAGCTGAAGGCCCCACCTCTATAGCGAGAGAGAGTGAGAAATACTTCCTCGGGCTTCACCGCCATCAATGGGGAAACATTCACCTCTATCTATCACTGGCATTTACTGCTCTTGTAGTAATCCACCTTATCCTGGAATGGAGTTGGATCAAAGGAAAAACCCGCAGTTTATTCAAAAAGGCTTGGGCGCCGGTTTTGGTCTTTATTTTAGTCCTCGCACTTATCATCCCTTTTATTTTCTGGATTGCCACCCCTAAATATCCTGTCAGCTATGACGAATACGGAAATAGATCAGGAGATAGGCTCGGCAGACAGCAGAATCTAACAGTAGGAAATATAGCAATCCAACTCAATAAAAAAACAAGCGGATCCGACCAAAAAAGCCCAACCCTAAAAAATGAAGCAGAACATCAAGAGGAAAACAAACTCGTCCACGGACAGGGGGAGGAAGATACCGCAGGTATTCTTATCACAGGCCAAATGACTCTTAATGAAATCGAAAAATCATCAGGATTACAAGCAAGTAAAATAATTGAGGCCATGGGACTTCCGCCCAATACTCCCCAGAGTGAATCACTGGGAAGGCTGCTTAGACAATCCGGTGTAACCTTACAGGAACTGCGGGATATTGTCGATTCGCTTATGAAAAAGACTTATAAAACAGGGGACAGATCGGGAAGCCAGCAAAAAATGAGCGAAGAAATAACGACAATCGAACCAAGTGAAAAAGCAACCAAACCCAACAAAGAAAGCCCAATCCTAAAAAACGAAGCAGAACATCAAGAAGAAAACAAACTCGTCCGCGGCCGTATGGAGGAAGATACTTCAGGCATTCTTATCACAGGCCAAATGACTCTTAATGAAGTCGAAGAATTGACAGGAATTTCTGCTGTGGAAATACTTAAATCCATGGGACTTCCCGCAAACATCTCAAAAAAGGAAGCTATTGGCAGGTTGCGTAGAAGATATGGCTTCACCCTCCAGAAACTGCGGGATGTTGTTGCCTCTTTAGTAAAAAAATATTAAATTAGGGCTTGAAATCACTTTAAAAATATGTTTATATCTATATTCTTATATTATATATAAATAAAGGCTTAGTAGTTTATGATACTCAACATCGACTATAAAAAAGAATCCCAGATATTCAAAGCCCTTAGTCACCCTACCAGGCTCACCATTGTCGAATCATTGATCGAAGGGGAAAAATGCGTTCTTGACATTCAAGAACTATTAAATGCAAGCCAACCTAATATCTCCCAACATTTAAATAATTTAAAGTACGCTGATATCGTTGATTTCAGGCAAGAAGGAAATTTGCGTTGTTATTTTTTAAAAAAACCTAAAGTAATGAAACTTCTGATAAATGCACTCAGATAAAAAACAAAACCAAAATAAAACCAAACTAGAAGGGATGATTTTAATTAGTAATTCCCAATAAATAAATTAATTTTAAGGAGATTTTTTATGGCAAAAGTAGCAATTACAGTCAACGGATCCGAGAATGGAAATGTTTTTCCCGCTTTTATTATCGGCTCTTCTGCAATCGCATCCGGGGATGAACTTGTTTTATTTTTTACTCCCGGCGGCGCCCCCTCAATGGTAAACGGTGTTATCGAAAAAATGGCAGGAAAAGGACTGCCGGATCTATCTGAGTTATATGAAGGAGTTCAGAGCTTAGGAGCTAAAATTTGGGTATGCGAACTGGCCTTAGACGCAAAAGACCTTAAACAAGAAGATTTCAGGGATGGGGTGGAAATTGTCGGGGCAACCACCTTTATAAACGAAATAAAAGACGCAACTATAACCTTTTCATTCTAAAAAAAATATATAAGGAGGAAATAATGGCAACAAAAACACTTGACGCAATGGGACTGAAATGCCCTCAACCAATACTTAAAGTAGCAATTATGGCTCCCCAGCTAAGCGAAGGAGACATTCTTGAAGTAGTAGCAGATTGCGAATCTTTCCCAAATGACATCAAAGCCTGGGCAGAAAAAACAGGCAAAACCCTACTCTTTTGTACAGATGAAGGTGGCGGAAAAAACAAAGCTCAAATCCAGTTCTAATTATCTTCATATTATTTAATTTAGGAACCAACCTGGATCGTTCAAAATCATTTTTTTTTAGAATGATCCAGGTTTGGCGTATCCCCCTAACTAGAGATTAGAAAGAGGAAATCAAAATGGATAAAGATTTTAAACCAAATATAGTGGGCTTTCTATGTAATTGGTGCTCATACGCCGGAGCAGATCTGGCGGGATCAAATAAACTGGAAATTAAGCCTTTCCTGTCAGTTGTCAAGGTCATGTGCTCGAGCCGTGTCAACTCAAACCTAGTATTAACAAGTTTTTTATGGGGCGCTGACGGAGTGCTTATTGCAGGCTGTCACCCCGGCGACTGCCACTATGAAAAGGGAAACTATTATGCCCGGAGAAGGTTTGCCCTCTTAAAAAAAATCATGGAATCATTAAACCTTGAACCACAACGGCTTCAGCTTTCCTGGGTATCAGCATCTGAAGGAAAACGATATGCGGAAGTAGTAAATAAATTTGCTGAAGATATTATTAAAATAGGGCCAAGTCCATTTCGTAAAAATCAGAATCTATAGGATTATAAAATGAAAAAGCAAAATGTTTTGATCATAGGAGCTGGAGTTGCCGGAATGGAGGCAAGCCAATTATTGACCGAAGCAGGACACAAAGTATACCTGGTTGAGAAAGAGTCGCTGATCGGAGGCCAGACAATTAAATTCGAGGAAGTCTATCCCAACATGGAATGTTCAACCTGTATGGTATCACCTAAGCAACAGGAAATACTCCAGAACGAAAACATTGATCTGTTATTACTCAGTGAAGTAAAAGAAGTTAATGGGACCGCCGGAGAGTTTAAGGTCAAGGTAAAAAAGAAAGCCAGCTATGTCAGTTTAGCCAACTGCATTGGCTGCGGTGCCTGTTATGAACCATGTCCTGTCAGTTTAGACAATAACTTTGAAGAAGGGCTTTCGAAAATGAAAGCAATCGCTGTCCCATGTGCAGGCGCTCTCCCTAATGTTCCGGCAATCGACGCAGAAAACTGCCTCCGCCTCAATGGCAAGAAGAAAGAATGCCAGGCATGTAAAGAAGCCTGCATGTTTGACGCAATTGACTTTTCTGAAAAAGACGAGACACTTGATTTAGAAGTTAGTGCTATTATAGTCGCAACCGGATTTGACATGTCAGACCTTAAAAAGCTCCCCCAATATGGATATAACCAAAAGGATAATGTCTACACTGCCATGGAGTTTGAAAGGCTTTATGCCGAAAATGGCCCAACAGAAGGCAAGCTAATCTTAAGAGATGGGGATACACCCAAAACGATCGGGATAATTCACTGCGCTGGGAGAGAGGAACAGGGATATTGTTCCGCTGTATGTTGCATGTATTCTACAAAATTCTCGCACTTTCTCAAACACAAGCTTCCGGAAGCCAAAATCAAAGAATTTCATTCCGATCTATGCATCCCTGGCAAATCACATCAGAAATTTTATCAAGAAGCACTGAAAAAAGAAATCGAATTCATCCGCTGCCAGGATATAAGCGTAGAAAAGAAAAATGGCTCCCTGCAAGTCCATTACCAAAACGGCAACATAGAAAAAAACACTTTTACAGCCAACATGATCATTGTTGCTCCTGCCATGCTCCCTGGAAAAGACACAAAAACACTAACTGAAACTCTTGGCCTTTCTCAAGACGACAAAGGTTTCTTTGCAACTAAAATTAAAGAACTTTCACCTGTTACAACCGATGTAGAAGGCATTTTTGTAGTAGGATGTGCGGAAGGCCCTAAAGATATCCCTGATTCAATTGCCCAGGCTGAGGCGGCAGTAGGGAAAATTATGAATTTAAGTCAAGGAAAAAATAATGAGTAAAAAAATCGGAGTATATATCTGTGAATGCGGAACAAATATATCAGATCGAATCAATATAGATAGAGTTATAGATGAAATATCTTCCTTGGAAAATGTTGGAATTGCAAAAAAATATGGCCTCCTCTGTTCCCCTGCCGGCAAAAAATATTTAGTTGAAGAAATCAAAAAAGAGGAATTGACCCATCTTGTTATCGGGGCTTGTTCTCCAAGAGAACATGAACAGACTTTCATGAAAGTCTGCCTGGAAGCAGGCTTAAATCCTTATTTATTCCAGATGGTAAATATTCGTGAACAATGCGCCTGGATGATATCAGATAAAGAAGCCGCTACCAGGCTGGCAATAAAAGATATACGTGCCGGGATTAAGAGGATTGCTTTACATAAGTCGCTTGAAAAAATAGAGTTAGAAAGCAATCCGGATGTTCTGGTCATAGGCGGAGGAATTGCCGGTATAGAAGCAAGCCTATCATTAGCCGGTCCGGAAAGAAAAGTTTACTTAGTTGAAAAAACAGATGCTTTAGGCGGCATGACCAATAAATTTGCGCAACTGCTTCCTCATCAGGGTACAAATTTAAGCATTATCAAGGATAAAATCGAGCAAGTTAATAATAATGAACATATTGAGGTACTCACCTCAAGCACGATTAAAGAAATACACGGCTTTCTGGGAAACTTTGAAATTTCTGTTACAAATCAAGAACAGGATTCAGAAACAAAAGAATTCAAAGCCGGTGCGGTTGTCGTAGCCATTGGTTTCAACCTGTATGACCCAAAGGAGGCTCCCGCTTACAGGTACGGGGAGGTGGAAAATGTAATAAACGCCTTAGAATTCGAAACAATGAGCTCCACCGGAAAGATAGTGCTTAAAAATGGTAAACCACCCGCAGCTGTCGCCCTTATACACTGTGTTGGCAGGAAAGAGAAAGGTTACTGCTCTAAAACTTGCTGTCTATATTCAATTAAGTTTGCTCGTATTCTTAAAGATAAACTACCGGATGTGGATGTGTCCGAATTTTATCAAGACCTCTGCCTTCCGGATAAATCTGACCAGAACTATTTTGAAGAGGCAAAAAAGAAAGGAATTCATTTTATCCAGTCAGACGAAATTGAGATCAAGGACATAAACGACCGAATAAAGGTGAAGTATAAATCAGCAGAAGGAAAAAAAGAGGAACTCATCGTGGATATGGCTATCCTCGCTTCCGCTATGGTCCCATCTCAAGATACTCCCAAAATAGCTGAAATTCTTAATCTCCCCCTTGATAAAACTGGATATTTCAAAGAAGCACATGAGATGCTGAACCCGATTGCAACGCCCATTGAAGGTGTTTATGTAGTGGGTTGTGCGCTTGGGCCAAAAAATATCCCAGATTCGATCGTTCAGTCACAAGCCGCAGCTGGAAAAATATTAACTACTCTTGTTCCTGGAAAAAAATTAGAACCGGAAGTAAAAACTGCAGAAATACGAGAAGATTTTTGCACAGGCTGCCAGACATGCCTTTCTGTCTGTTTTTACGGAGTTATAAGCTTTGATGAACAGAAAGGTATTTCAACTGTAAATGAGGCTATCTGCAGAGGATGCGGAAGCTGTGTCGGCAGTTGTCCTTCTGGAGCAATAAAAATCAAACATTTTACCTATCCCCAGCTCTATCGCGAAGTACTTGAAGCTCTGCGATAAGAGCCTAAATGAGCTCTGCAAATAAGGAGAAATAAATGACCGCAACTGAAAACATAAAAATCGAAAAGCCAACAAAAGGAGCTTCAATCCCAGCCAAGGAAGGGATAAAAAAAGCAATCCTTGGTATTTTTAAAAAAGCATTAGAAACTGAATCTTTAGATGCGATCATGATTCCTGTTAAAGTACCTGAAACAGAATCTTATGCCTGGGTTTTACTTAAAGACACTGTCCTCCTCGAAAATGCTAACCCTCTTCCTCCTGTGATGACAATTCAGGGAGGGAAGGTCCTGTCTGATCTGACAAAGCACGGAAAAATAAACAAAAATATTGCTGTTATTCTCAGGCCCTGTGAGACAAGGGCTGCCGTCGAACTTTTTAAACTTAAACAATTGCATTTCGAAAACATAAGTCTCATTAGTATTGATTGTCCCGGTGCAATTCCTTTATCAGAATATTTGGCCGAACCTGAAAAAAACGAAAAAAGCTTTGGCAATATACTTGACAAATGGGACAAAGATGATTCTGTCAGAGCAATCTGTAAAACCTGTTATAGATTTAGTCTTCCGACTCTTACAAACGCTCCCGCTTCAGATTTGCATATTGGACTATCAGGAAATACAAAAGATGACGTCTTGCTAATCCCGGTCACTTCCAAAGGAGAAAAACTCCTGGAAAAACTTGACCTTAAACCGGACAGTTCTTTACAAAAGTGGGAAATAAAAATAAACGAGATCAAAAAAATAAAAAGTCAGAGAAGAAAAAAATTCAACCAAGATTTTAAAACAGAGATCAGCGGACCTGAAAAATTCACAGCTGTTTTTGACGGATGCATTAACTGCCATAATTGCCAAAGTGTTTGCCCTATTTGTTATTGCCAACAGTGCTATTTTGATTCGGCAACCACTAAACTTTCTTCTGAAGACTACTTCAGAAGAGCAAAAGATAGAGGAGCTTTACGCTTTCCTTTAGACACAATACTTTTCCATCTGGGCCGTATGTCCCATATGGCGCTTTCCTGTGTATCTTGTGGCGCATGTGAAGATGCCTGCCCCATGTCCATTTCCGTATCTCAAGTCTTCAGCTTAGTTGGAGAGCAGACCCAACAAGCATTCAATTATACCCCGGGAATCAATAGAGGAGAGACGCTGCCTTTACAGGATTACCTGGAAGATGAATTTTGTGAAGTCGAAACTCCTTCTGAATGTGAGCCAACTAATTCTAATGAGGTGAAAGAAAATGTCTGATGTCCTAAAAATAAAAAAACCGGTTGAAGAAGGAATCACTGAATTCTTAAAATTCCTGCTTGAAAAAGATAAAGTCAAAGGAATTTTTACACTCAGAAAAACAGAAAAAACTGATTCATTCTCTTACTCTCTTATTACTGATGTTGAAGAGATTAAAAATGCCACCCCCTTAACCCCGATTATGCCAGCTAATGCGGGACAGCTCCTTTCATCTTTTACTCTTGAAGATACCATTAAAGAACCGATTGCAGTCATAATCCGGCCCTGTGAGCTTAGAGCATTCGTGGAACTCACGAAAAGAATCCAAGCTAACATGGAAAATATTTTTCTAATAAGCTCTACTTGTGCAGGCGTCTTCCCCTTAAAATCAACCCAAAATGGCAAATTCAGCCAGCTGCTTCCAAAATACTGGGATGCTGCAAAAAAATCTGAAGTTTTACCTTCCCTGCGGCCTACCTGCACTACCTGCGAACATTTTGTCCCTGACTTGGCTGACATAATTGTTTCTGTGGCAGGGAATAAAAACCTAGCTGAGGAATGCAGCCTGCATTTAAACACGTCAAAAGGTGAAGAACTTGCTCAGGGAGCACCTGGAAATAAAACAACAGAGAAATTAAACGATGTAGAACTAGTTAAACTAAAGGAATCAAGACTAAAAGAAAGAGAGAAACTTTTCGCCAGTATCAACGATAAAAACCTCGGACTGGCCGGGATGGTCAAAACCTTTGCACCCTGTCTCAGCTGTCATGGCTGTCGTCAAGTCTGCCCCATTTGCTTCTGCACTTTATGTGACTTTGATTCTAAAACTCATGAGGACAAAGTATCACACTATGAGTCAGAATTGAATCACAAAGGAGGCGCCCGGATTCCCTCTGGGACAATATTTTTTCACACAGGCAGGATGATTCACATGGCGGTTTCCTGTGTTAATTGCGGCATGTGTTCAGATGTATGCCCGGTAGATATTCCAGTAGCAACTCTTTTCTCCATGGTAGGAGAATCCCTGCAAAAATTATTTGATTATCTGCCTGGAAGAGATCTGGAAGAACCCGCTCCTTGTGAAACTTTCATTGAAAATGAGTTTGCTGGCTTAGGAGAATAAAAGGAGAAACCAATTATGGAAAAAGAATATACACCTCAAATAATCGGATTTCTTTGCACCTGGTGTTCTTATACAGGTGCAGACTTAGCCGGAGTAAGCAGAATACAGATCCCTCCTTCTATCAGAGTAATCAGGCTTATGTGTTCCGGTAGAATAGATCCGCTCTTTGTTACTAAAGCATTCATTAAAGGCTCAGACGGTGTAATGATGATGGGGTGTCATCCCGGGGACTGCCATTATCAAAAAGGAAATTATTATACTCGCCGGAGATATAAAACAATTAACTCAGTATTTGAGAGCCTCCATCTTGACACAGAACGAATAATGCTCTCATGGGTTTCCGCTTCAGAAGGCGTGAAATATGGGAAAGTCACAAAAGAATTCTCTGATAAAATCACAGGCTTGGGCCCCAACCCGGTGCAAAAAGAAATATTTTTATAGCTTGAAACTAGAGATAATAAGCTTCCATCCTGTCAAAGGCTTTATTTATCATCTCTTCAGAAACACAGAAAGACAGCCGCAGATGAGATTCACCAGTAGGCCCGAAAGCTATTCCAGGTGTGGTCGAGACTTTCCCTTCTTTTAAAAGTTTTTTACAAAAAGATGTTGAGTCACTGCCTGCTGTTAACAATATCCGGGGAAACATAAGGTAAGAGCCACCCGGCTGTTGATATTCAAAGACCGAATTAAGCCTGTCAAGCCGCTCGCACATCAAATTTCGAGTCTTAAGGTAATGATCTCTAAAATCTTTAACACACTGCTGTCCTCCCTTTAAAGCTTCCAGGGCAGCATATTGAGAAACGACAGGCGCACAAATTGCTAAAGGAATATGGGCCTTTTTTATCTGAGGAATCAGTCTTTCATGGGAATGTAGATAGCCTATACGCCACCCCGTCATTGCATAGGTTTTTGTAAAAGTGTAGCAGCTTACCACATTTCCCTTCATCTCAGGAATCGAGGCTATACTGAAATGTTTGTTATCATCAAAAACAAAATACTCATAAGCCTCATCTGTAATTACCATTAAGTTGTTTTCCAAAGCAATAGAAGCTAGCTTACGAAGCTGTTTCTCAGAAAAAACCGTGCCTGTGGGATTACTCGGGCTGCAGTACATTACAGCCTTTGTTTTTGGTGTTATTGCAGCTTCCACCGCTTCAATATCAAGGGCAAATCCTTCCTGTTCCTTTAAAGGAACAAGCACCGGCTTTCCGGAAGCAAGAATAACCTGACGGATATGGGTGGAGTAAGTCGGAGTGGGTAAAATAACTTCATCACCAGGATCAATCAAGGCCATTACAGCTGCAGCCAATCCTTCGATCGCTCCAACAGTTATTAAAATCTGGGAGACATCAGCATCAACATTATTGTCTCTTATAAGCTTTTTAACGATTTCCTCCCTCAGCTCCAAGATGCCGTCGCTGGTAGAATATCCACCCACCCTTCCATTTTTAATGGCTGAAATCGCAGCCTTATTGATGTGCTCCGGGGTGCCTGAAGTCGGTTTAGCCCATGATAAAAAAGCCACATCTTCAATCTGCTGGGATAATCTTGTCATCTCATGGATTGCGGACTTTGGTATTTCACTAACTCTTTTCGAAACATTTAAATCATCTTTCATTGTTATATTTCCTTTCTGAGTTAAAAAATCTTCAGCCCTAACTTTACCACAAGCATAATTTTTATGCCACTCACTGGGCACTGGCATCTCCGCGTATAAGGATTTCCGCTGGGCCTCAAGCGGGCAACGACGATACCCCAGAAAATCGGCCGCACATATGATCTTGTTCCCAATTTCAGACGAAAGCTTGTCTAAAAAACGGAAGCCTTCTTCACATCGGAGAAGATGGTGGTCAATAATCAAAGTATCGACTTTTTCTGCCAATTGGATGGCATTGCGCCGGGCTTTTTCAAGTTTTGCCGCCGTTATATGTTCTAAATATATAGGAGGCCCTGAAACCAGCACTATATTAGGCTGCCAAGCAAGTATATGCAATACAGGCCTGTTATCTAATAGCTGAATGTCTGAGGCATGCACAAATACCTCTTTTCCATCTTTAACACGCGTCATCATCACTGTGCCAAGGTTTTTTTTCCCTTCTCCATGCGGTACAGAATGGGAAAAACTCAAGGGCCCATTCTCCTTTCCTTCAGCATTAGGGAGCTCCCGCTCCATAAACCTGGATAAATTATCGAATCTTTTTATCATTGCCGCCGAAAGGTCCTGTCTTCCTTTGCACCATAGCCTAGGCCTGTAAAAAAACGGCTTTACTTTAGAAGCTGCCAGCTGATATGGATTTGCCTTGTACAGAGGGCAATGGTCACCGTGGAAATGGCTGATCACTATATCAGTACTGTCCTTTATATTTTCAATTATTTCCCGGCGTATTCTCTCTCCTACTGCTACCTGAAAGGGGTGAGGAAGCAAACCAAAACGCTGATACCCCAGAGCCACACCAGGATCAATAACTATTTTGCGGTCCCCTGTCTCAATTACACAGCAAAGACCCCGAACTCCTAATGATTCAGTTGCAATTATTTTTATCCGCATATTCTTTCTAACCTGATCTATTCATAAAAAAATGGCGATGTTTTTATTATTATTTTCTTTTCAATGACATGCAAGATTTTTTCAAAGCAGACCCTCCTGCATTCTAGGAAATAATTGACAATGGACCCAATGGATTTTATAGTATACTTGTAATATAATAATGTTTTATATATTTATTAAGGAGGAAAGACCATGAAAAAAACATTCATTATATCATTTACTGTTATTATTTCCTTTCTTTTTCTATCACAACAACTTATCGCCCAAAGATATTATAGAGATAACCCTAGGATATATAATGATCCTTATGATTTAAATCTGACCCAGGAGCAGCTGGCAAAGATGGATAAACTTGAAATCGAACTTGAAAAATCACTTTCCCCCCTATTTTCCAAGCTTAGAACAAATTATTTAAAACTTGATGAACTTGAGCTCCAGAGAAGCCCTGACTACCCTAAAATAGAAAAAGTCTGGGAAGAAATTTATGCGTTTGAAGAAGAGATCGAAAAAAAAGAAATTGCTCATGAGGAAAACATCAGAGGCTTATTAACCGAAGGCCAAAGGGCTGTATTCGACTCTTATTACGGCTATGGAATGGAAACTGGCAGAGGCTATTACGGCCGCGGTCAAGGCATCGGCCAAGGGTACGGCAGAGGCGGCGGCTATGGAGCAGGCGGGAGAAACTATTTAGGGCGTGGACGTGGCCTTGGAACGCTGGGAAAAGGGTACGGGAGAAACTATTCGGGGCGCGGACAAGGTTATTACGGCCGCGGACAAGGCATTGCCAGAAGTGCCGGCCGTTTTAATCGGGGAAATTACCGCTATGAATCCAGGGTTCGATACGGCAGGGGACCATGTGGTGCCGGACTGGGCAAATGGTACACCCAAGGTTACGGCCGGGGGCGCTGGAACTAGGACGAATCCCCATAAATCAAAATTTCTTTTTTTTATATCTTTTTCACCTGAATTATCCACGTTAGCCTGAATTATTCACATATCG
>CBFDDY010000028.1:0-14082 GCA_965603705.1 uncultured bacterium
TAAAAGCTGATTCAGATATAACAAAAAAGTTAACCCAGAAAGAAATAGAAGACTGCTTTTCTCTGGACCCTTACTTGGATAAAATTGATTATATTTTTGATAAGGTGTTTTCTCATGAAAGTTAGAGTTCTAGTTTCCTTTAAAGACAGCATTTTAGACCCCCAGGGGAAGACCGTAAAACACTCCCTGCATACCCTTGGCTATGATTTTGTGGATGAAGTCAGGCAGGGCAAAGTATTTGAGCTTGAGCTAAAGGGGATTTCCCGGGAAAAGGCAGAAAAGATCATCCCTGAAATCGCAGATAAAGTACTTGCCAATCCCATTATTGAAAAATTCTCTTTTGAAATCATGGATTAAGCTTGATCCAAACAGCGAGGTCTCTACAATGAAGTTTGGAGTTGTTGTTTTCCCAGGTTCAAACTGTGATTCTGATACTCTTTATGCAATAAAAGAGGTTTTCAATCGGAAGCAGAATTTCTTTGGCACAAAGATCATGATCTAAAGAACTCAGATTGCATCATTTTCCCCGGAGGATTCTCTTATGGTGATTACCTTAGATCTGGGGCAATAGCCCGGTTTTCTCCTTTAATAAAGGAAATCCTCGAATTTGCATTAGATGGAGGCCTAGTCCTAGGTATATGCAATGGCTTCCAGATTCTATTGGAATTAGGACTTCTCCCAGGAGCAATGCTCAGAAATAAAAACCTTAAGTTCCTTTGCCAGCACGTTAATATCCGCATAGACAATACTGATACTCCATTTACTCTAGCAGGAAATGTCGGGCAGGTACTGAATCTGCCTATCGCTCACTTCGATGGGAATTATTATATAGATAATAACGGCCTCAATGATCTGAATAAGCAAGATCAGATAGTCTTCCGTTATTCAGATCCGAATGGAAATCTGAGTGAAAAATCAAATGTCAACGGCTCAATAAACAGCATTGCCGGACTTATTAATAAAAATGGCAATGTTATGGGCATGATGCCCCATCCAGAACGTGCTTCCGAAGCATTACTTGGCAGTGATGACGGCAGGGTGATATTTGAATCAATCATTCAATTTATTAAACAGAAGAAGAAGCAGGATAATCCATGCTAGATGAAAAGACAATAACAGGCCACGGCTTAACAGCTGAAGAATATGACCTGATAGTCCGGCTGATAGGCAAACATCCAAACCTAACAGAGCTCGGCATTTTTTCATTGATGTGGTCAGAACATTGCAGTTATAAAAGTTCTAAACTTCACCTAAAAAAACTGCCTGTTACCGGGAAAAATGTTATTCAAGGTCCTGGAGAAAATGCTGGAATTATCGATATCGGCGGCGGATTAGCAGCTGTTTTTAAGATAGAATCACATAACCACCCTTCTTTTATTGAACCCTACCAAGGGGCAGCAACCGGAGTTGGAGGAATTTTGCGCGATATTTTCACCATGGGAGCCAGGCCTATTGTTTCTTTAAATTCACTTAGGTTTGGCCCTCTCTCCCTGCCAAAAAACCGAGCTATTATGGACGGAGTAGTAGGCGGCATTGCTGGGTACGGAAACTCTATCGGAGTTCCAACAGTAGGTGGAGAAGTATATTTCAATAAAAGTTACTCTCTAAACCCCCTCGTCAATGCCTTCTGTCTTGGCCTTGCAAAAAAAGATAAAATTTTCTATGCCCGGGCTGAAGGCGAAGGCAATGCAGTGTTATATGTCGGCTCAAAAACAGGCCGCGACGGTATTCACGGAGCCACCATGGCTTCCGCCGAATTTAATGATGACCTGGAAGAAAAACGCCCTAATGTCCAAGTTGGAGACCCATTCCGGGAAAAAATCCTCATGGAAGCATGCCTTGAGATCATGGAAAAAAGCCTGATAATAGGAATCCAGGATATGGGCGCAGCAGGTTTGACCTGCTCTACATCTGAAATGGCCGCAAATGCCGGTTCTGGTATCGAGATCGACCTTGACCTTGTTCCACAGCGGGAAAAAGGCATGACTCCCTACGAAATAATGCTTTCAGAATCCCAGGAAAGAATGCTGATCGTGGCAAAAAATGATAAAGTAAAAGAAGTTCAACAAGTATTCTCTAAATGGGACCTGGACGCTGTAATAATAGGCAGCGTGATCAAAGGAGGGAAGCTGATAGTCAAATCTGGGGGAAAACGGGTTGTGGATATACCGGTCAATGCCATCGTAAATCTCTGCCCAGTATATAAAAGAGAAGCACGTCAACCCGAACCTGACATACCTCCTCTGCTCATCAAAGAGATACCATTGCCGCAGGACTATAACATCAGCCTGCTCAAACTTCTCTCTTCTCCGACAATTGCTGAAAAAAAATGGGTATTCCGCCAGTACGACCATATGGTTCAGACTAATACAGTTTTTTCCCCCGGAGCAGATGCCGCCCTTCTTCGCATAAAAAATCAGAAAAGAGCTATTGCGATCTCTCTGGATGGAAATTCTCTTTATGCCAGTCTAGGCCCCAAGACAGGAGGAGCAATTGCCATAGCTGAAGCCTGCCGTAACTTAGCCTGTGTAGGAGCATATCCAGCTGGAGTCACTAACTGCCTCAACTTCGGTAATCCTGAAAAACCGGAAATCATGTGGCAATTCCAGCAAGTCATCGAAGGTGTTGCTGAAGCCTGTAAGGCATTTGAGATCCCTGTGACAGGCGGAAATGTCAGTTTCTATAATGATACAGATGGAATTTCAATCCTACCCACTCCTGTCATGGGAGTAGTCGGAATATTAGACGACATTAACACAGCAGTCAGTCCTGGATTTAAAGCAAAAGGAACTCCAGTAGTACTTCTTGGAGACAATAAGGAAGAACTCGGCGCTTCTGAATACTTAAAGCATCTCCATAAAAAAGAAAAAGGATGCCCGCCTGAATTAGACCTTATTAAGGAAAAAGCAGTTCAGAAGCTCTGCCTGGAAGCTATTTCTCAAAGACTTCTCCTTTCTGCCCACGATTTATCTGAAGGAGGCTTAGCTATATGTACAGCAGAATGTGCATTCCTAAGCCCCGATAAAATCGGATGCTCTCTAAGCCTGTCTGAAAGCATGCGGACAGATGCTCTCCTATTTGGGGAATCACAATCCCGGATTCTAGTGACTGTAGATAAAACTAACCTGGAGAGATTATTAATCCTATCCCAAGAATTTGGTGTCCCTCTAAATATCTTAGGAAAAACTGGAGGCGATAGATTGATTTTTTTTCATAAAAACAAAAAAGTTATTGACACAGCTATTAAAGATGCTTTTGATATTTGGGAACAAAGTATTCCTGACTTTTTTGAGGCCAAGTAACTTTTAGTGGATAGCTATTGAGAACATATAAAAACAAAGCAAAAAGAGAGTTTATTCTCGCTGCAATTTTATTTTTATGTTTAATAAGTAAAACATATGGATTTGAGTTCAGCCTGAAACTAGCTGGAGGACTGAGTCTCATCAATCACGCCAACATAAATCCCATCCGCCAGGATTGGGAGGAATTATTTAAATTAGATGTTGATGAACATAATACCTGGAGCTTTATTGAAGGTGAAATCGGCAGCCTTAAAAACTCATTCGATTTCGAAGGAGAACTTGTTATTACCCTTCATCCTCGTATTGATATATCAATAGGAACAGGATTTATCTTTAGCGAACTTAATCCCAAAAAACCCAATTTTTCCATAGAGAAAAACCTTGGCACCTATGAATATATCTACCCAATGAAAGTAAGCGCTATCCCTACCATTCTATCAGGATACTATCTTTATCCTCTAAACAACAGATTCAAAGTATATGCTAAAGCCGGGGCCGGTTATATCTGGGCCAAATACATAGACAGGGAAGGTAATAAAAAAATAGATAAGGATAACTATATATTTTACTCCACTCAAAACACAAAAGCCGGGGGAACTATACTTTCCGGCGCCCTGGGATTGATAGTAGAAAGCGAACAAGGAATAAATTTTTTTATTGAAAGCTCCTTTAGAAAAACGAATATCAGTAATTTCACCGGGGAGAGCGAATCCGGCCTAATCGGCACTCTTTACTTCTTTGATGAATTTGATTCAGATTTGGAATTCTGGCAGTCTAAACTCCAGATCCTGACTCAAGAACCATTAGGAGATAGCTTCCGCTCAGTCAAAAAAGCCGAGATAGACCTTAGTGGTTTTTCATTTAAACTCGGGATAATAATAAATTTTTAAAGGCCATAAAATGCAGGAAGAAATTTATAAAAGCCCAAAAAAAAGAGGGAAAATAGCTGTCTTCCTATCCGGAAGAGGCTCAAATTTTTTGGCCATGTCAGATGCTGTCCAATCTAGCAAGATAAATGCTGATATAGCTTTAGTGTTCAGCAATAAAAAAGCTGCCCCCGGACTTTTACATGCTAGGGATATGGAGCTTGAAACTCTTTACTTGCGGCCAAAAAACTTCGGCTCCCGGGAAGCTTATGATGAAAGAGTTGCTGAAGAAATTAAGAAAAGAGAAATCGATCTGATCTGTTTAGCAGGATATATGAAAATACTGACCCCAGGGCTTTGTCGTAAGTTCAAAAACAAGATCATAAATATACATCCAGCTTTACTTCCTTCTTTCCCCGGACTTCATGTTCAACAAAAAGCCATTGATTGGGGCGTCAGGTTTTCTGGCGCTACCGTACATTTTGTTGAAGCAGAAGTAGATATGGGTCCCATTATCATTCAAGCAACAGTGCCGGTTGAACAGGATGATACAGAAGAAACTTTAAGTGCAAGAATCTTAAAAGAAGAACACAAAATATATCCGGAAGCTGTCAGACTTTACTTTGAAGGCCGGCTTGAAGTTCGAGGGCGGCGAGTATTTATAACATAAATTATTCAAACTGGCCTGTTTTATTCACAAAAGGAGAAAAGGCAATGCCAAATATCTGGGATGGAGAATTTACCTACAAAACATATAAAAAAATCCTGGAAACCTTATTAGCCGGCTTTAAACTTCACTACTTGATCCGCGAAATCCCTCAAATCCTTAGCCAGATACATCAGCCCAAGGTCATTTTGCGGCATGACGTTACAGATTACCTGGAAAAAGCCCTGACCATGGCTGAAATCGAGCATGGATTATCCATTCATACAACCTATATGATCACAATAAATTCTTCCTCTTTTAATATTAAAGATGCATCCTCAATAAATATTATCAATAAAATAAACAGAATGGGGCACGAAGTGGGGCTTTGTCTTAATAACAGTCGTTTAGAAAAATCTGATATTTCTGAAGTGGAAAAAATGATCCAAATCGAAAGTGTTAAATTAGAAAAACAGCTAAAATTTCCGATTTTTTCAGTATCCCTCCTCAATCCTATCGCGAAAACTCCCCCAAAATCCCTGTTCCTGGGTGGAAAGATCAATGCATCATGCTACCATATGATGAAGTGGAGCATGTCAGATCAAAAAAAACCCTGGGAAGTTGAAGACATTATGGCAAAATCTACTAAACCCTACCAGGCATTACTACAAATAGTAACCCGCTCCCATTTATGGGGAGTAAAAGGGAATGAGAAATAATTCAAGCGGCTCAGTCCGTAATTTACTATTTCCCTTTTTCTATTAACTTGGTTTTAACATAGATTTTTCATTATAGGAAAGGTTTTAGCTTCGGCGCTTTTTTAAATATTTTTTTGTAGATTTCCGGGTAAACATCCTTTCCTCCCAGCATCAAACAGGTCTTAGGCATTACATTTTTTGCTGCTTCACACATTTGGGCTGCAATTTCTCGAATGTCCCATTGGGCAGTGGCATCTTCCCGTAAGCGTGAAAAGTGATATAACTCCCTGGCATTGATTTTAAATAGCACTCTGCGTTTGTGAGCATTAGTTAAAACATATTCAGCCCCGGATTCTATCCTTTTTTGCAATTTTAAATAGACATCATTAGTCTTTTCCATAATCTGAAGAAACTTATCCCTCATGCCGATCTCTTTAACTGACGCTGGTATAGTCACTCCCAAATAGGGATTATAATTTTGAGTGGTAAGAGTTGCCATGCGATGACGTTTGAGTTGGGCGAAACATGTCGCTGAGATAATCAAATCAAAAGTCACATCGATAAATTCAAATTCACGTAGAGCAGCATCAAAAAACTCCATGTGTTTGAATGTGGTTTTTATTAGACTTAGCAGTTCTGCTTCACTTAAAAACTTAGCTTTTTCTAGGCATTGGGAATAGGGATTAGAAGAAGATGTATGGATTAGGGCAGCCACCAACTTTAGGTCCGCGTCAGAGGAAAAATCCACCAGCTCGACGGATTTTCCTACATTAGCAGGAAAATTCCCCATACATTTTCCAGCAGTTTCTTCCAGGTCGGGATATGTCCTGGAGTCAAAATCATTAGCTTCTGTAAACAGGATAATAGACGGGGCAACTTTCTTAGCTAACTTATACAATTTCTCCTTAATCTCTTTAACCTCAGTCAAAGATTTTGAAGCAAAACGGCGGATAAGATATTCCAGATTTCGAGCATTAACAGTCATCCCCAATTGGCCTTCAGTAGCCAGGCTTATCCCATAACGGGCATCTTCCTTAGCCCAGCCATCGATTATTTTATGGTTTTTTTTATCAGCAGCCATATGGGAATTTTTATTAAACATATGGGGACGTAGTTTCTTGTAAAGTTTATGGTAAAGATCATTCTGTTCCCTTATCGTTTTTACAAAAATCTTCTGCATTCCTGCCTTTCTAATTTCTTCAGGGATTACAAAATCATCTTTAAGGCAAATATACCTCTGAGATTTTTCTGTATATGAGCACAACCGGAATTTCTCAAGCTCCTCTATCGCTAGACGGCTTATCCCGATTATATCAAAATTAAACACCGCATGTTCTGCCACAGAGTGATGGCCCATCTTGAATATAATGTTTTGATTCGAACGCTTGGCCTTTTCTACCTCCCTACGGGCCACTGCCCGCAGCTCATCTACAGGACGAGCGTCTCTGGAAATTCGGGCATATGCGGCAGATAATATCTCCGGCGTAATGTCAGCCCGGGAAGAAGTGGATTTCAACTCCTTTAGCACAGAGCTATCAACATTATAACCTGCTAAAATTACTTTCATAATAACTATCCTGGACTATTCATAAGAAATGTCGATATGTATAATAATAATTAAAATGCAAATTGTAAATTGTTTCACTGTTTCATTGTTAAGAAATACTGCTATACTGACATACTGCCTAAAAGAAAGTTATTCCTAGTTATTCATTGTTATTTAAATAACGCAGATGCTAGTCCGTAAATTACTATTAATAAAGCAAGCTCTGCCTGTAAATAACTTAGAATTTTAATTCTGCTTTTTCTGGTGTTCCTGGTTTTACTGCCTTTTCTGTTTTTTCTTGAATACTTCAGGTGAGTCGAATTCCAGTTTAAAAATAAATTCATTTAATGATTTTTTTCTTTGGCGTAAAAATTCTTTTTTATAATAATGTAACTTTTTCTTTAATTCCGGGCTGGCATAATATCCTAACAACCTTACGAACTCCATTATTTTGTCTATTTCATATTTAGATAAATTTCTCTCCTCTAATCCTTTATCTCCGTTTAGAAATATTTCCCGGCAGAAGGATACAACAGGCTTCAGGCTATCAAAAGCCAAACTGCGGGCATATGGATCCATTGTAATTATAGAATTAACTTCAGGCGCATATGTATAATAATCTTTTACCAGTTTATTCCCTTTAATCGTCTTTTTTAAAATAGAATCTCTAACATATCTTACAGAAGCGATTTCCACTGAGGAGTCAACCCCATTATTCATGGTTGAAACAAAGGGACAAATATTGTCTTCATCACTAGGTATTGGATCAATGGGTGGATACAATCCGGCAATAAATTTTTTATAAGTATTGAAAGCTTTCTTTGCTAGATAATTATTAGCAATTATACCAAATTTGGGATTTCCGGGAACTGAATCATCAATGATCTGATAAAAGAATATTTTGTTGATATAAGGCCTATTCTCCCTCCTTTGCAGAAATTCAAGATAATAATCAGATTGAATATTTTCTCCGACCTCATCCGTATCCCAACCTGTCTCAGTGATCCAAAAAGGCTTATCACTCACTCCCTCTTCCTGCAAAACTTTTATTACTGAAGGAATCAGGGGAGCTTGATCCCACTCCAGTTTATTAATAATGTCTAAGGGCCCATCATTATCATAAATATGATGAGAAATCACATCCAGGTTTTCTTTTCCCCCATATCTTATAATTTTCCTTAACCAGATATTCCATTTACTGTCTTTAGAATGCAGGTGTGCTAAATCCGGCCCCACAATCTTGCAGCCCGGATCGATCGTTTTGGCTGCTTCAGCCCCAGGGATAAGGATTAGATCAAGATATTCTTCAACTGAACCTGTCCAAAATTCACTCAAATTCGGTTCATTCCACATTTCCCAGTATTTAATTTTTTTCTTATACCGCTTAACTGTTTGTTTGACAAAATTTTTCCAATAAGCCTTTTTTACTGGCGGAACATTTTTTGCTTTACCATTATTTGCCCAGGAGGGAGTTCCGCTCATGTTTGCCAATATACATATTCCCTTTGCTCTGGCTGTATTTACTACATCGTCTATTTTTTGCCACTTAAATTGATTATTCAATGGTTCTATTTTATTCCACTCAAAATCTACTCTTATCCATTTGATCCCTGCTTCATTAATCATTTTAATTACTTGAGAATCAGGAACATGCGCATTTATGCCGTAAGGAGAAGAGCTGTCCTGGCTGAAAGAGAGCGAATAAAATACAGATAATAATAATAATAATATACTTCCCTTCTGTTTATATTTGGAATATCTCACTTTTCTATCAAAATTTTTTAACACAGGGAAGCTAATATGTCAAATTTCCCTATGGAATAACAAAAGTCCCCTTAATTTTTTAACTAACTAACCTGGATTATTCACGAGTCGAGGTTGCTGCAGATGCAAGGTACAGGGTATGAAGCCGAAGAAATCGTCAAAGCAATTCAAGAGTCTGCTCATCAAACTCCACGACCTCATGGATAGTGCAGATATTAGGGTGGGAAACAGCAGCCGCTGCCCTGGCTGTTTTGTTTTGATAAATGATAGCTTATTCTACAAGCCGGGCTGTAAAGTATAGTTGAATTTATGAAAAAATTGGAAAAGATGGGGCTGTTCTGGTATATTTATATTATACAGGGATGCAAAATACATGACTACTCAAGACAGGGCAAAACTCAGAAGGCAACGAATTGTCACAGGACGCTCCCACTCTCATGAGGAAGCCGAAATGTGGGACTTGAGGTACTGGCAATCCTTGTCTTGTGAGGAACGCCTGGATGCCTACATGGCCATTAGGATGGACGTGGAAAAAGTGAACGCTGCCCGCAAAAAAGATAGCACCGCAAGCGAGGTGATTTTAGTAAATTGAAAGCAGTCCAGGATTTTTAAGACTTACTTGCTCTTTTGGAAAAACATCAGGTAAGGTATCTAATAATTGGCGGATTGGCATTCATCTATCACGCAAAACCCAGGTACACAAAGGATATGGATATTTGGGTTGATTTCAGTCTGGAGAACCTGGCAAAGGCTAATGCAGCCTTGAAGGAATTCGGGTCTCCGGATGCTTTAAGCACAGATCGAAATGATGAAGTTCTGCATATGGGAATGGCCCCCAATAGGATAGACTTTTTTTTAAGAATTGAAGGAATGGCGTTCGAGAAGGCCTGGGATACCAGAGTTCAGGGTTCCTATGGGGAATCGGCTGCTATATGGATAGGTTTAGACTCTTTGCTCAAGATTAAAAGCAGCATAGACAAGCCCAAGCATCAGGAGGACGCCCGTGTGCTGGGGGAGGTTAAAAAGCTTCGTAAAAGCTGAATAAAAGAAAAATTGAGCGTTTGGGTTCTCCTTTGAAAACTAAGAGAAATTCATAGAGCTGTGGAAGGACTGTGATTCCACGCCCCTGGCATCTTCAATAATCGATTCGGATCGGAACTTTTGTATTTAGACACCTTTATGCGAAACTATGGTGTAACATAGGGAAAGTCCTTGCCATTTATAAGATTTATTTAAAATTCCCCTCTGGGCTTGTCATTGACTTTGCTTTTATCGAGTGCTATAAACTTTTATCTAACCTATATTATTCATGTGAATAGTTCAGGGTAAGCGCAAAGATGAAAAAGCTCATAAAAATTTTACTTGCGGCCATGACAATTTTTTGCCTTCCTATATCCCCTGTTTTCGCTCAAGGCCACCTGGAATTCAGCCTGCACAAATCAAGCTGGAATATAAACATATTTGAATCCGCTATAGAAAGCTATCTTGGAAGCAAACTAGAAAAATATATTTTAAAAGAAGTCTATAAAGACTATCCTGAAATAGAAGACAGCAATTATTCTCAGAACGTAGATTTTAATTCCTCCGGAGGAAATTTCGGAATTGAAATGCGCTGGTACCCAAAAGGCAAAGATAGTGTTTACAGCTTAGGTATATCTCTTGAGAAAACAACAATGAAAAGCGGCTTTTCTCAGATATCCACTAATATAGAACTTTCCGACGGTTCTGTTTATACAGGAAGCTTTGGCGGAGATTTTACCATGGAACCATGGTCTGTTCATCTGAGTTCCCGTTGGGACATCATACCCACCCTGAGAATTCACCCTTACATCACAATAGGTTTTGGCATAGCGAAAGGAGCTTACCTTGAAAATGCTGAAGTTACTTATGACTTTTCAGCGGATTTAAAAATTGATGGGGATATATATGAGTCATATGAAGTTTTGGATACAAGAACCTTGCTTGAAATTAAAAATGAACTGAAAAAAATCAACGAAAGCGTTTTCCTTCCCGGATTTATCCCCTTTTTCCAGTTGAATGCTGGAATAAAAGGAAAGATAACAAATAATCTCCACATTCTGGTGGATGCAGGTATCTGGAACGGGATATCATTTCGCGGCGGGATTGCATTCAGAATATGATCCAATAAGTCACCCTTTCATAACGGCTACAGGCACTACTCTCGCTACCAATTTTACAAGTCCTGCCTTTTGAGAAACGCTGACCACTTCATTCACATCTTTATAGACATAATCAGCTTCTTCAGCCACACTTTTCAAACTTACAGACTTTAATTCAATCCCTTTTATTTCCATTTCCCGTTTTATCTTTTCTCCCCGGAAGCGACGGCGGGCTTCATGGCGGGACATAACTCGCCCGGCGCCGTGGGCAGTTGAACCGAAAGTCGATCTTTCCGCTTCTGTTGTACCCGCCAGAATGTAGGAGGCTGTCCCCATGCTTCCTGGAATAAAAACCGGCTGGCCGACTTTTCGGTAAACTTCCGGGACTTCCAGGCGTCCCGGTCCAAAACTTCGGGTCGCCCCCTTACGATGCACACAAACATCCTGTTTTCTTCCTTCTATTTTATGCTTTTCGAATTTTGCCACATTATGACAAACATCATAGACCTGATCCATACCTTTTGAACTCCCCAGGACACGTTTAAATACTTTTCGTACCCAATGAGCGATCATCTGACGGTTGGCAAAAGCAAAATTCACAGCAGCGCTCATTGCCTGGTAATATTGACGTCCAAGCTCAGAGCGGATAGGAGCATTAATAAGTTGGCGGTCAGGCAGATTTTTCCAACCGAAGCTATCTTCCATTTTGCGGATATAGTCGGATGCAACCTGGTGCCCCAGGCCCCGGCTTCCGCAGTGGATCATAACCATAATCTGACCTTTTTTTTGGATACCAAAGACAGCGGCAGTATGACTGTCATAGATCTTATCTACTTTTTGGATCTCAAGAAAATGATTACCCGAGCCAAGGCTTCCCAGCTGGGGCATTCCGCGTTCAAGAGCCCGGGGCGATAGATAACCGGGATCAGCTTCAAGCATACAACCATACTCTTCAGTCCGTTGCAGGTCTTTATCTATTCCGAATCCTTGTGAGACAACCCACTCCGCACCCTTCAAACAAACTTCGGTTAGAGTATTGGATTTTAACCGGGCAAGGCCCCCTTTGCCTATTCCGGCAGGGACCTCCCGAAAGATCTCTCCTATAAGCTTCTGGAGGAATTTATGAATGTCAACTTCGATAAAATCAGTACGTAAAAGCCTTACTCCACAGTTTATATCATATCCTACGCCGCCCGGTGAAATGATCCCCTCTTCCTTACTAAAAGCAGCCACTCCCCCAATAGGAAAGCCATAACCCTGGTGGGCGTCAGGCATAGCATAGGCAGCACATTTGATCCCCGGCAGGCATGCAACATTCTTGATCTGCATGAGAGTGTCGTCACGCTTAAGACTGCTTAGAAGTTTGGAGGAGGTATAGATGACCGCTGCAACCTGCATGCGGTCATGTTTAGGAATTTCCCAGGTGTTATTATCAATTTTTCTTAAATTATTCATAAAAAATGTCAAACCATATAATACTAAGTAAATAGAAAATGGTAAATGGAAAATAGAAAAACATTATAGACACAGATTGACGCGGATAAGACTATAACGTTGATTTCTTTTCCCGATGAATCGGCAAAACAAATCAAACCTTTATCACTTCGCTGCGCGAAGTAAAATTCGATAAATGGGAGTGAAAGGTTTACATTTTGGGCTTTGCCCAAATCTGAAAAGAGCTTTTTGTTTTTTGGGTGCAAGCCAAAAAGAAAAAGCATCTTGTTTTTATCCGCGTAAATCCGCGTCCTCAGTGTAAAATTTTGTTTTTCTCTTTAAAACACTCCGGCAATACTATGGCCGCAAAAGGGACAAGTCGAATCCTTGATGCAATTATCAGAGATTGAAAAACCATGCCTCCCGATGATGATCTTTTTGCATTCAGGGCATACGGTATCTTCCGATTCCCCCATAACATTGCCAATATAAATATAATGCAGGCCGGCTTTCTCTCCGATAGTATAAGCACGACGTAAAGTCTCAATCGGTGTGGGACGCGAATTTAAATAATTATAGTCAGGACGAAAGCGGCTTATATGCCAGGGGATATCCACATCTACATCTGCAATAAACTCAGCAATATCGGAAAGCTCCTTATCCGAGTCGTTCTGTCCTGGCACTACAAGGGTTGTAACTTCGACCCATATCCCCAGCTTTTTCATATAGCGGATAGATTCCAGTACCGGCTTTAAATGGGCTTTACACATCTTGTCATAAAATTCTTCCCGGAAAGATTTAAGGTCAACATTACAGGCATCCAGATAAGGATTAATTACATCCAAGGCTTCTATAGTCATGTATCCATTGGTCACAAAAATATTTCCCAATCCCTCATCTTTAGCCAGCCTGGCTGTATTATAGGCATATTCAAAAAAAATTGTAGGTTCTGTGTAAGTATAAGAGATGCTGCTGCAGTTCTGCTTTTTTGCTGCAGCTACTATTTCTTTGGGAAGATAGGAGCTGCCGGAAGCATTCCCGTCTCTGGCAGAATCTTGCGAGATCTGCCAGTTCTGGCAGAATGAACAGCGAAAATTACATCCTATAGTTGCCATAGAAAAAGATGCTGTGCCCGGTAAATAATGATATAAAGGTTTTTTCTCGATCGGATCCACATTAGCTGCGATAAGCTCACCATATACATGGGTATACAGCTTGCCGTCCCGGTTCTGTCTTACTCCGCAGATACCAAATTTATCAGGAGCAATACGACAGTTGTGATTGCACAAACGGCAAAAGACATGTTTATCTCTTAGGGAATCATAAAGTCTTGCTTCTTTCAGCATTTTTGTATCAATCAAAAACTTCAATCCGATTTCCTTCCGGGTCCTTAATGAAATAGATGTATCTGTCTTTATTTGGAGCTTTGATTATTTCAACACCTTTGCTTGCAAGATCCCGGCAAAAGGACTCTTTGTCTGAGACATTTAGGCCCCAATGATTTAAACCCGAGGTGTCGTCCCTCCTCAGGCTAATATCAATGCCCCTAGGATTAAATATTTCAAGCACTATTTCTCCCAGAACAAGCTTGGTCATTTGGCACTCGCACGTCTGACCGAAAAGCTGTTTCATGAGCGAGGCAGGAATCAACCTGTTCCCGCTTTCTTTAAATCCTAACTTTTCTGTATAGAATTTAACCAGCATTT